>JANOWV010000660.1:0-6291 GCA_031418075.1 Actinomycetes bacterium | reverse complement strand
CCGACGACCCGAGCGCACGGGAGCTGGGCGTCCGGATCGTGCTGGCCCTCGGCTACGAGGTCACGATGGATCGCCGGGCCGGAACCGGGCTCTGGGCCGAGCACGCGCTGCGACGGGTGGAGGCGTGGCAACCCGCCAGCCGTATCGGAGCGCTCTCGATCGCGGCGATGAGCGCATGTGCGCGCGCGGACTTCCCGACGGCTTCAGCGTGGGTCGACGAGGGTTTCGACATCGGCGTCGCGGTCGACACACCCGTTGCGCTCCTGCTGTGGATCGCGCGCTCGAACGTCCTGCTCGCCGGCGGCCGGTTCGACGAGGCGATGGAGTGCATGGCGAGTGCAACCGTGTTCTTCGATGCCGCCGGCGGCTCTGCCTTCCAGCGTTCGAACGTCCGCGGGGCATCCGCGCACTACCGCATGGCGTGCGGTGACCTCGCGGGTGCTCTCGCGGAGGCCGAGGAGTCCCTCGTGCTTGCCCGTGAGATCGGCAATCCGAGTCAGCTCGCGATCGCGCTCGGAGCTCTGGGTGCGGCGCTGGTCGTCTCCGATCCGCGCCGGGCACTGGACGCGCTCGAGGAGAGCCTGGCGCTCACGGACGCGGGCGCGAGCGACGTCGTGCGCCCCATCGCGCTGATGCACGTGGCGACGCTCCGCGCCGAGTTCGGCGACGCTCGCGGCACTTTGGAATGTCTCCGCGACGGCTTCGAGCGTGCCGTGGAGTGGGGCGATCGCTCCGCGTTCGGAGCGATCGGGTTCGGCGTGGTGCCCCTCGTGCAGATCGGTCGACCCGAGTTCGCGTTGGCGATCAGCGCGGTGTCGACCTTCACGAGTCCGCTGGGTGGCTACTCGATGGAGACCCAGCAGCGAGCCAGCGCCCGGGCACGCGACGAGGTCGGCGCCGAGCACGCCGACGCGCTCACCGCTCGCATCGAGTCGATGACATACGACGAGATGGTCGAGCACCTGCGAGCCGAATTCGATCGCGCGATCGGGTCGGCCTAGGAGGCTGAACCCCTAGTCCTGTCACCGAACGGGTCGTCGAGGTTCGCTCGTCCTTGATCCATGGACCGGGGTGGCTGGTCAGCCGAAGCGCTGTTGGGCGGCTTGCCTGGAAACGCCCAGCACGGCACCGATCGCTGCCCACGAAAATTCGGCGGTTCGAGCGGCGCGAACAGCTTCGTGGAGGCGAACATCAGCTGCGTCGAAGGCTCGGAGTGCGGCTTCGATGTCGTGGAGCTGGTCAGCATCTCGCCACTTGCGGCGTGAAGGATCCGCATCTGCGAGCCTCTTCGCTGCTTGCTCCGCTCGCTGTTGGCTGGTGATCGTGCGTGGCATCTGCATCACTCCGCTTCGAACTTGAACGCCCGCGCCGGGCGCATCGCGTGGATGATCGCCGGTCCTTGGTCGGTATCGAGCACTCCGACCTCGATCAGGTTCCCGGCTTGATCGGGACCAAGAAACAGCGTCACATCGTCGTCCTCGTCATTGATCGCCAGCCAGTGCCGTAGCGCATGGCGACTGTCGTCATCACCGACGTCGTGGGGGTGCGCGGTGCTCCAGATGGGAGCGTCGGCCAACCCCACGTGTCAAGGTTACCTTGACGATGGGTAGCGGTCAAGGACAAGTTGTCCCGGCGGACGACACCTGACCCCCTCGCGTCCGAGCGTGATCGCGCTCGGCCAGCTTCTTGAGGGTGCGGAGCTGCTTGCGCGCCATGACGAGGTCTCCTATCGGCGGTACGTGGCGCACGAGCCACGCCACCCGCCGGGAGTAGCGCGCGAGGAGCTTCACCGTGATCCGTGACCGGCCTTCGGCCGTGGGCACGACGCAGTAGCTCATGGCGAGCTCTCCGAACACTGACTTCTTCGCGTGCAGCGTGATCGACCGGTCGCGCTCGAACCGGGCGATCTCGAAGAACGACAAGGCGTTCTGCCCGACCTCGAGGTCGTCGAGGCTGGCGGTGAGCTCCCGTGGGCTCCGTCGACCCCAGTTGTCGACCCAGTCGTAGCTGTAGGGAGCGACGCGGAGCTGGCACAACCACCGCCACACGAGCGGCGCGGGGGCGGCAACGTCGATCGCGCGAAAAGCGGACTGGTGCGGGTCGCCAATCAGGGCGTCGCACGGATACAGGGTGGCGCGCTCGGCCTCGGTCTCGCCCCAGCTGTACCCGAGTCGTGCCATCGACGAGAGGATTCCCACGTCCCGAAGCGCCACGGCCGCCAACGGTAGGGCAACCCTCGCCGACGCTCAACCCTGACTGGCAAACAATCGATGGCAATGTACCCATGGCGAGCTCGCGGTGCAGCGGGACGATGGGTACCCGACCGTCGCCGGATCGGAGCTCGAGGTGGCTGCCGCGCTGGCTCGTCCGGGAGAAACCGATCCGTTCAAGCATCCGGGCGGTTTCTTCACCGGAGATCCGCGCCAGCCTGAGCGCAAGGGGGTGCTGCCCCCACCGCAGCGACCGTAGCGGCACCCTTGCCCGTACCCCCGTGTCTGCGACGATGCGGGGAGATGGGTGCCGTTCGGGCGCGACTGCTTGCTGAGTTCAAGCGGCGCGCGCTGTCGCTGATCCTGCTCTCGATCATCGTGGGTCTGACCGGCGGTGTCGTGGTGGCGCTCGCCGCTGGCGCGCGCCGCACCGAGTCTGCCTACGACCGGTTCCTGGATCGGAGGTCGCCGAGCGATGTGCTCATCAATGCCAGCTCCGGGTTCTTGGGTCGTGGTGTCGACCTCGAGGCGGTCGCACGGCTACCCCAGGTGCGGCGCGTCGCGCGGAGCGTCGTCCTCTTGACTCGTGTCACCGCGCCTTCGGGCCGCCGGCTGAGCTTCGGTTCCATCGCTGTGGTCGCGAGCATCGACGGGCGAGCCGGGCGTTCGGTCGATCGCTGGACTCTGCTGGAGGGGCGTCGCCCCGACGATCGCCAATCCGATGAGGTCGTGATTGGGCTCGTCGCCGCCGAGCAGCTTGGTGCGCACGCGGGCGACACCGTCGAACTGCTCTTTCCGACGAACACCGAGTTTCTCGCGACTTTCGTGGACTTCTTGTCGCGGTTGGAGGATCTGGCTGCAGGGCGCGGCGAGCGCAGGCCGTACGATTTCGAGCGGGTTCTCCCGAGCTCGGTCCGGCTGCGGGCCAGGGTCGTCGGTATCGTCGCGGAACCCGGACAGCTCCCGCCGGTGGCCGGGAACGTCTCGGGGGTAGTGCACCTCACGCCCGCGTTCTACGACCAGTATGCGGCTGACCTGTTGAGCAACGGCGTCCTCTCCGTGCAACTCCGCCCGAGCGCGAGCCTGACGGCGTTCAAGACGGCCGTCGAAGGGCTCGCCGGCGGCGACGACGCGCTGTTTCGAACGAGTGAACCGACCCAGACTGCGGCGGTCAACCGATCGTTGCGCCTCCGAGCGACCGCTTTGCGGTTCGTCGCTGCACTCGTTCTGCTCGTCGCGCTCCTCGTCCTCGGCCAAGCCTTGGCGCGTCTGACCGTGTCGGAGTCGGATGACTTCCCGACGCTGCGTGCGCTCGGCATGACGAGGCTCGAGCTCTTCTTCGTCGGGGTCTCGCGTGCGCTCACGATCGCCGTCCCCGCCGCCGGCGTGTGCGCAGTGACCGCCCTGGGCCTATCGGCCTGCTGGCCAACTGGTCTTGCCGGCACGATCGAGCCCGCGCCCGGAATCTCAGTCGACGCGTGGGCGATCGGAATCGGCTGCTTGCTCGTGGTCCTGCTTGTCGCGCTCCTCGCAGTGTGGCCGGCCTGGCGGGCCGCCAGCGGCGCGACCGGTCGACCCCGGGCTCCGGGCCGTGTCGCGCGCAGTGCACGCCTGTTCAGTAGCGGAAGTCGAATGTTCTCGGCACGCATCGGCGTCAGCCTCGTATTCGAACCCGGGCGCGGTCGACGAGCGGTGCCGGCGCGCATGGCGATAGCCGTGGGCGCGGTCGCGATCGCAGCGACCGTCATGGCGGTCGGGTTCAGCTCAAGCCTCACACGACTGCGCGACACGCCGCGCCTTTATGGTTGGAACTGGGACGCACAGATCGGCGCGCGCGGATACCCCGACGTGAGCGGCCCGCTCGTCGCCGGGCTCGAAGCCAACCCCGCCATCGGCGACATCGCTGTCGGTACCGTGGCCAACCTCTCGGTCAACGGCGTGCGTGTCGACGCCCTCGCCCTCGACTCAGTCCGCGGTCGGGTCGACCCGATCCTGCTCGAAGGTCGCGCACCGCGGGCCGACACCGAGATCGCGCTCGGAACGGCGACGATGCGCGACCTCGGAATCGAGATCGGCGATGACGTAGAGGTTGGAGTCGGTGCGTCGTCCACCACTCTGAAGGCCGTGGGCCGCGCCGTCTTCCCGAACCTCGGCGACGCCGCGCAGCTCGGCCGAGGTGCCTCGATGTCCTTGACCGCGCTCGAGACACTCGACGCGTCGGCAACGAAGAACATCGTGCTCGTTCGCTTCACCGGGACGCGCTCGCCCGCCGCGGCCCGATCGCTCCTGCGTCGTGTGCTCGACCCGTACCCGGTCGTCGGCCCCCAACGGCCCGATGACCTTGTCAGCCTGGGAAACCTCGACGGGCTGGCGGTGGCCCTTGGCCTGATGCTCGCAGCGCTCGCGGCTGCGACCCTGGCCCACACACTGGTCACGTCGATCCGGAGGCGCGCGAGCGACCTCGCCGTGCTCAAGGCGTTGGGTGCCACGCGACGCCAGGCCGGCGCCGTCATCGGCTGGCAAGCCGCCGCGCTCCTTTTGGTTGCCATCGCGATCGGTCTCCCCCTGGGCCTCGCGGCGGCGGGGGTCGCGTGGCGCGTGATCGCAGCCCAGCTCGGCGTCCCCGCCGAACCCACGCTGAACCCGGTCGCGGTGGCCCTCATCCCCCCGGTCGTCCTGCTCCTCGGTGTCATCGCGGCGAGCGGTCCGGCCATCGCCGCTGCCCATACGCCCCCGGCTCGGGTCCTGCGGGAGGAATAGACCGCGCCCGACACTCCGCCGGGGAAACGTCGTGCGGCGAGGCCCAGCGCCGAACGCAACGTGAAGAATCGACACTCGACGACACCAGATGGACGGCTGTCCTCATAACCCGAAGGCGTGGGTTCAAATCCCACCCCCGCCACCATCGAACCAGACCCGAGGCCCCGCTTCGGCGGGGCTTCGCTGGTTGTCGGTGTGTTCTACCGGGTCTTCTACCGGGTGGAAGTCGGTAGAAGAGAGAGGATGACCTCTCGCACGGCTGGGGTGTGCGTCGGGATCGACAACCCGACGACGCGCGGGACGGGAGAGGGCCGCTACGGTCACGGCGTGCTGCCCGAGACCGATCTTGCGCGCGTTCGCCGGTGGGTGGCGGAGCGCAACGAACGACTTCCGGAGCGAGCTCGTGACCAGATCCGCTACGAGCTCGATGTGGACCCGCGATCCCTGACCATTCTCGAGTGCCGTCCGCCATGGAAGGCCGAGTACGGACCTGGGTGGACCCGGTTCCCGATCGCGCGCTTGCGGTACACGGCGGCACGCAAGGAATGGTCAATCTACTGGCGCGACCGGAACCTCAAGTTCCACTTGTACGACCTCTTCGACCCAACACCGACCATCCAGGCGGCCCTTGACGAAGTCGATCAGGACCCGACCTGCATCTTCTGGGGTTGAGGCGGAATCACCGATGACGCAACTCCGGTTCCGCGTTCACGCAGTGATCCAGATGGACGAACGCGGCATCGCCGTCGCCGACGTTCGAGCAGCACTGGACAACGGCGAAGACATCGAGATTCGACCCGACGAGCACCCCTACCCGGCACGCCTCGTGCTGGGCATGTGCGCGAACGGCTCCCTGCACGTCGCAGGTCCGCGACAACCTTGCAGCCGACGAGACCACCGTCGAGACTGCCTACTGGCCCGACCCGATGCTCTGGGAACCCGGCTACCGTGTTCGACGGAGACAATCATGACCTGCATCATCTGCCACCAAGGCGAGACCCGACCCGGGACGACGACCGTGACGTTCTCGCGCGACGGCTACACCCTTGTGGTCCAGAACGTCCCCGCTGATGTCTGCGAGAACTGCGGCGAGGCCTATGTCGACGCCTCGACCACCGAAGCGCTCCTCCATCTGGCCCGCGATCTGCGACAGCCCGGGACCGGGGTCGTTGTTCGCGAATACAGCACCGCCCCCGCTTGAACCACTCTCTCTGTCACCGAAGTTGTCACCAGTGGGCCGGGACTCGCCGGTACCGGACGGACTCAGTGGGGCTGGACGGACTCCGGACCAGGGATTCTCGGACTGTGCGGTACTCGGCGG
>JANOWV010000659.1:0-1809 GCA_031418075.1 Actinomycetes bacterium | reverse complement strand
CCTTGATCGCCGCGAGGACCTTGCGGTCCCGGTCGATGACGAACGTCGCGCGCTTCAGCGGGCTGATGCCGAACGAGCGGTTCACACCGAACAGCTTCGCAACCGTTCCCTCGGTGTCAGCGAGGAGCGGGTAGTCGAACTCGTGGGCGTCCGAGAACTCCTTCTGCTTGTCGACGGTGTCACCGCTGATGCCGACGCGCTGCGCCCCTGCCGCGGCGAACTCGGCGCCGAGATCCCGGAAGTGGCAGCTCTCCATCGTGCAGCCCTTGGTCATCGCCGCTGGGTAGAAGAAGAGCACGACCGGCCCATCGGCGAGCATCGTGCTGAGCTTGCGCACCGTGCCCGTCTGGTCGGGGAGCTCGAAGTCGTCGACCGTGTCGCCGGTGTTCAGCATGGCCGTGAACCTAATCGTCCGAACGAGGGCGCTGTGTCAGGATGCCGCGATGAGCATCGAACTCGTCCCCCTCGCCACTGCCCGGATCGTGTTGGCCGAGCCATTCATCCTCCCGTCGACCCCGTCAGGCACCCGGATCATCGCCGAGGTCCGCAGCGGCGAGTACGAGGGTGAGCGCCTGCGCGGCACGTTGAAGGGCGTGGCGGCCGCCGACTGGATGACCCTGAGCGCCGAGGGCGTCGGCACCCTCGACGTGCGCGCCCTCATCGAGACCGACGACGGCGCGCTCGTCTACTCCTGGTACCACGGCCGGACCGACTTCTCCGAGGGCCCGGGAATCAAGCCGATCTACGCCGCTCCCCTCTTCGAGACCGGCGACGAGCGCTACACGTGGCTGAACACGATCCAGGCGGTGGCCAAGGGCACGCTCTCGGACGACAACACCCTCCTCACCTACGAGATCTGCGAGGTGCGCTGACCCGGCGCGGCTCCTCGTGCGCCCGGATCGTGCACGCTTCTCGTGACGTCAGCCGCCCCACCTGACCTTCCGGTGACGCATTCCGACCCCCTGGGGGCGCGATGCGTCACGAGAACCGGCCGGAGGGCGCGATGCGTCACGAGAACAGGTCGACAACCCATGCGGGAACCCGCAGCCCCGCGTGGGATCATGGAGGGTGCTCCAGGTCCGCTCACTCTCGGTCGAGGTCGGTGGCCGCCGTACGTTGGCGGACGCCTCGTTCTCGCTGCGCGCCGGCGACACGGTTGGCCTCGTGGGCCGCAACGGCACCGGGAAGACGAGTCTGCTCAAGGTGCTGGCCGGTGAAGCCCACGCTGCTGGTGGCACCGTGCTGCGCTCCGACGAGCTGGGCTACCTCCCGCAGGACCCCAAGCCCCGGGCCCGCTCCACCGAGATCACTGCCCTCGCGCACGTCCTCTCGGGCCGGGCGCTCGACACCGCCGTGGAGCGGATCGAGATCCTGCGAGCCCGCGTCGACGAGGACCCCACCGACCGCAACGTCGCGCGTTTCGCCCGCGCCGAGGAGAACTACCGAAATGCCGGCGGATACGGCGCCGACGCCGAGGCCCGCACGATCGCCCACGGGCTCGGCCTCCCCGACGACCGCCTCGACCTTCCCCTCTCGGCGCTCTCGGGCGGCGAGCGGCGCCTCGTCGAGGAGCTGGAGGTCGTGGCTCACGACCAGCAGCGCCCCCCGGTACGAGCGCAGGAAGTTGAGCAACCACTCCTTCGCATCGGTGTCGAGGTGGTTGGTCGGTTCGTCGAGCAGGAGCAGCTCGCTCCCCGCGAAGAGGATGCGCGACAGCTCGATCCGGCGCCGCTCGCCGCCCGAGAGCGCCGAGAGGGGAAGGTCGAGGCGGTCGTCGGGGAGGCCGAGCCCGTGGGCGATCGTGCGGGC
>JANOWV010000658.1:0-1501 GCA_031418075.1 Actinomycetes bacterium | reverse complement strand
GGGAACGACCAGGCGAACGAGGCCGACGCGACGCCCGAGGGATCACTGATCGGCACGGTGATCGTCGAGGTCACGAGGTTGATGCATTGCGAACTCCCACCGGCGTACTGCTCGTAGATGTCGGCGGGAGTCGCCGAGATCGCGCCGATCGCCGGTCCAGTGGTGTCCGCGGAGCCGCCGGGCGTTCCCGGCGCGCCGGGGGCACCGGGCGACTGCGGATCGTCCGGTGTCGCGGCGTCGGCGCCACCCTCGTCGGTCGCAGCACCGTCCGGCGCGGAGGTGCACTCGGCAGCCGGGAGCTCGCCGGTCGACGCGTCCGCCACGACGAACCGGGCGGGAACCCAGACCCGGCTCGAGAGATCCGGTCCTCGGACCTCCAGCCAGTCGCCGGAGTCGTCCCGACCGGTTGCCACCACCCGATCCCCTCGATGGAAGTCGCCGATCGGATCGGGATCACCCGCGCACGCGTAGAATCCGACCCGGGTCAACGGCAGCGCGACGGGCTCGTCGTCGCCACCGCCGAGCGCAACGCCGGCACCGGCCGCCACGCCGACGGTGGCGAGGCCCCCGAGCACCAGCGCGGCGATGCTGACCGCTCCCCGTTCTCGTCGACTCGACATGTCGCCCCCTACCTCTGGTGGTGGTGCTCGAGGATCCGGGCGAGCTTTGCCTCGGCCAGATCGAGGTGTGCCGCGAGCGCGTCGACGTCGATCCCGATGATCTCTGCGATCTCGGGGTCGGCCATCCCGCGGCCCTGCAGCCGCAACGCGACCGCGAACGACGCCGGGAGCTGCGCCAGTGCTGTCTCGCGATCCACGTGACCCAGCATGGGGGCAGCCGGTCGGTGCCGCATGAGTCACCGGTGGCTCAACTGTCGGCGGCGACGTCCTGGAGGCCGAAGAACGGTCGGAGCGCCTCGGCGCTCGCCACCCCGAGCTTTGCGTAGGCCCGGTGCAGGTGGTTCCCCACGGTGCGCTCGGACAGGTACAGCCGCTCGGCGACTGCACGACGGGACAACCCACGAGCGGCGAGCGCCGCGACCTCACGCTCCCGATCGGTCAGCACACCGAGCACCGAGGCATCGGACGCAAGCGTCGCCGCGCCTTCACACTCGCTCCCGAGCACCGCGGCTCGACGACGAGCCTCCTCCGCGCGCGCTCGCAGGCCGCGGCGCTCGTGGATCGATGCTGCTTCCCCACTCGTCTCGGCCGCCGCCAAGGTCATCCCCAGCGCCTCGAACCCATCCGCGACCGCGTCGAGCGCCGCTCCGTCGCCGTCGACCTGGGCGGCGGCGCGCCTGGTCACGAGGGGGGTCATCGCACCCTCGACCTGCGCCGACAGGACGCGGAGTCGAGGCAGCGCCTTCGATGCAGCTCCCAACCTGACGGCATCGTGCAACGCGATGACCTCGCTGGCGAGCTGCCCGCGCGCCTCCATCTGTCCGGCGGCTTCGAGGGCGAGCTCGCGCGCCCGAGTCGCCTCCCCGGCGGCCGAGGCGGCC
>JANOWV010000657.1:0-3431 GCA_031418075.1 Actinomycetes bacterium | reverse complement strand
CGATCTTGGGGAGGAAGTAGTCCTTCTGTGCGTCAGTCCCGTAGTGCATGATCGTCGGGCCGACGGTGTTCAGCGTCACCAGCGGGAGCGGCACACCGGCCGTGTTCGCCTCGTCCCAGAACACGTACTGCTCGAATGGTGTGAATCCCCGACCGCCGTACTCCTTGGGCCAGCCCACGCCGAGCCACCCGTCGCGCCCGATCTCGAGGATCAGCTCGCGGAACGCCGTGCCACCAGCCTCGCCGCCAACGAGCGAAGCCCGCCGCTCGGGGGTCATGAGCGACGCGAAGTACTCGCGGACCTCGGTCTGGAGCGCCCGCTGCTCGGGCGTCAGGTCGATGTGCACTTGGCGAGGCTCCATCGTTTCGGTGGCTTCGGACGGTACGGTCGCGCGCGGGAACCCACGACGCGGATGGGTGGAGCGTACGAGGAGGCCGCATGGCGAGCAAAGCGTCCGACACCCGGACACCGGTCATCATCGAGGCTGCCATCAACGGCACCACGACGAAGGAGCGCAACCCCCACGCGCCGCGCCTCCCCGAGGAGATCGCTACCGATGCGCTCGCATGCCTCGACGCCGGCGCGGCGATCGTGCACAACCACATCGACGTCGTGGCCGTGCCGGGCGAGGAGTCGGCCGCCCGCTACCTCGAGGGCTGGCGGCCCGTCTTCGCCGAACGCCCTGATGCACTCCTGTACCCGACGACGAACTTCGGGCCCGGGGTGGAGGGTGCGTACGCACACATGGCGCCCCTCGCTGCGAGCGGATGGCTGCGGATCGGGATCATCGACCCGGGCTCGGTGAACCTGGGCGCACTCGACGAAGATGGTGCCCCCGCCGCGCCCGGCTTCGTCTACGCGAACTCCTACGGTGACATCCGGTACCAGGCCGCCGTGTGCGCGGGTTCGCGGCTCGGCCCCTCGATGGCGATCTTCGAGCCCGGCTGGTTGCGCACCGCGCTGCTCTGGCATCACGCGGGTCGACTCCCCCGCAGCGCCATGATCAAGCTCTACTTCGGCGGCGACGCCGGCTACGTCACCAGCGTGGCCCAACAGCGCGGCGGTGCGACGTTCGGTCTTCCCCCCACCCCCACGGCGCTCGATGCGTACTGCGAGCTGCTCGACGGCTGCCCGCTGCCATGGTCCGTCGCGGTGATCGGTGGCGACCTGCTCGCATCGCCCGTGGCGCGCCTCGCCCTCGAACGCGGCGCGCATCTGCACGTCGGGCTCGAGGACTACGCCGGGCCCGAGCAGCCGACGAACGTCGCGCTGGTGGAGCAGGCAGTCGCGCTCTGCACCGAGGTCGGGCGACCGGTCGCGACGAGCGACGACGCCACCGAGATCATGGACCTCCCTCGCCGTGGCTCGGAGCCACCGCACCACACCGACGTCGACGATGAGGTCGTCAGCTCGGTCTGACGCCTCAGCTCTTGAGGTGCGGCACCCCTTCGGGGAAGTTGAACTCGATCCAGCCGCGACCCTTCCGGCCGTCGGGCGTCTCGAACGCGCAAACTGCACGCGGGAACCGAGACGATTTGCCCTCCGGTGAGACCAGCAGGACCGGCGCATGCAGCTCGGCCGTCCACGTGAGGTCGAGATCGCCGACCGCGAGCGTGCCGCGGATCGGGAGCTCTTCGTCATCGAGCTCGTAGTCGATGCCGATCTTCTCCTGCGGGTGCAGCGCCATGTCGGGTGTCACGACGTAACCAGTCTGGAAGACGTCGATCTTCGGGATGATCGAGCGCGCGCAGTGCCACCAGGTGTCGTCGTCGAGGCGACCGGAGCACCACACCCACCCGAACAGCCACCAGTCGCGCACCCCCCACGAGTGGTCGCGCTGACCGGGGCAGTGGACCTCGAACGTGTCGTCGCCGATCGTGACGTCACCGTGGACCCAGGCCGACTGCTCGAACCTCGTGGTCTGGGTGTACGGGAACGGCGCGGTGACGCCTTCCCAGGTGAGATCGAGCTGCACCTTCACCTCGGACCCACGCTCCCCGTGGAACGCGTCGGCCGGGTTCGCGAGCTCGACGCCCGTTCCCTCGGTCGTGATGCGGTACTTGCGCAGCGGGTCGGTCGGCCCCCACGTACCCTGGACGCACGACGACTTGGCCTCCACAGGCCCACCGTCATCACCATCGGGCATCGCCGTGGGGCACGGGACGCCGTGGTCGCGCACGACGACGAGGGGCTTGCCCTCGCGCACGAGGTGCACCCAGTACCACGCGACCTGCTGATTCGGATAGAGCCCGAGGCGGAGGTAGCCGCCGTAGCTCCCGTCGGATGCCGCGAAGTCGTGGTACCACGACTCGCCCCAGAGGGCGTCGGTTCCGGGAAGATGCCGACCTTCGTCGGCGGCGGTGAGCTCCATGACTTCTCCTTCTCGCCTCAGTACCGATCGGTTCAGAGCCGGTCGGGTCCGAACATCGCGTCGGTCCCGCCGTCCACGAAGAGCAGGGTGCCGGTCGTCCACGACGACTCGGTCGACAGGAAGAACCACACCGCGGCGGCGATCTCGTCCTGCTCGCCCCACCGGTCGAGGGGTATCGGGAGGCTCCTGATCAGATCGCCGGTGACCGGGTGCTGGAGCGCCGCCTCGGTGAGCGGCGTCATCACCGGTCCTGGTGCGACCGCGTTCACGCGCAGCGCCGGTGCCCACTCCACGGCGAGCCTGCGCACCTTGCGGGCCAGCGCGTGCTTCGAGTTCCCGTACACGGTCTCGCCGTCCATGGATGCCGCGGCAGCGATGGCCGCGGCTTCGTCGCCGGCCAGGCAGGCATCGACGAGCGCCGCGTCGTCGACCGGCACGAGCGTGGCGGAGTTGGAGGAGATCGCGACTGCGGCGCGCAGCGCACCCCCTTCGAGGTGCCCTCGCAACCCGTCGAGCAGCTCGGCCGAACCGAAGTAGTTGATGCGGGCGACCATCTCGGGTGGCGCTGCGGTGCTGCCGCCGATCCCCGCCGCAACGACGAGGCCATCGAGCGTCCCGCTGCTCTGCTCGACGATGCCGACGCACGCCGCGACGCGCCCTTCGGGAGTCGAGAGATCGGCAATCACCTCGGCGTCGCGGATGTCGACCCCGATCACGTCGTGGCCCTCTGCCTCGATGCGCCGACGGATCGCGCCGCCGATCCCGCCGGCTGATCCCGTGACCGCCACACCACCCATGACCAGGTTGTCCTCTCGGCCGACACGATCGCCCGGGGACGGGCGACCCGGCGACGCTAGCCTGACGGCGCGTTCGCGGCCGCCGTGCACCCGGCCCGCCGGCGTCCCACCTCACGACAGGAGACCCGCGTGTTGGACCTGATCATCCGAGGAGCCGATCTCGTCGACGGGACCGGCGCGCCCCGACGACGGGCCGACATCGGGGTCCGCGACGGTCGTGTCGTGGCCATCGGCGAGATCACCGAGGACGCAACCCGCGTGAT
>JANOWV010000656.1:0-5087 GCA_031418075.1 Actinomycetes bacterium | reverse complement strand
CCAAAGGACCGGGTGGCGGCTCTGACAGCTTTCCGTAGATCAGGGAGGCGACGGCGAGACGACGAACGATTGCTGCGCGGTTCGGAAGTTGTTCGTACCGTTGCTTGCCGTGAACTTCAGCAGCACCGTCACATACGGACGGGTCGCATCAGATGGCATCGGGGTCCAGAAGACAACCGCTGTGCGGCCGAGCTGGGCGATCGTGAACGTCTGATGGTTGCGGTTCGTCGACGTCACTGACCACGCGTCGGGAGCGAACCCCTACTACGAGTCGGCGAAGAAGTAGCTCACTCCGCCGCGAAGCGCCGGGCATCGGTCCCCGCGTAGCGCGCGACCTTGCCGTCGGCCTCGGTCGTGGTCGCGAGGGCATCGAGCACAGCCCCGAGCTTCGCCCCCGGGATCGCACACGTCATCTCCTGCGCGGGCATGCGGGTCCGCACCCTGCTCAAGGCGCAACCCACGCTCGCGGCGACTTCGCCTTGCTCCTTGGCGATCGCCACGATGTGACACTGCGGCTTGCCTTCGATGCGCATCTCCGGCATCGCGTCATGGAGCGTCATGAGCTGCTTGCCGTTGATCCGGAGCAGCACGACGTCAGGGTCGACGGGCGTCTCGGCCAACGGGCCGTAGGTGACGACCGCGGGACGCTCGGTGACGACCGGGATCTGCGGGACGACGTCCATCGTCACCCACCCGGCTCCCAGCAGCTCGGCGACATCGGAGTTCCCGGCGACCTCGTCGAGTGTCTTGAACCCATGCGTCATGCTCCCGACGGAGCAGTTCGCGTGGTCCTCGGCCACGGTCGAGAACGTCCGGTCGACCGACTTCATCCAGAAGACGCACCCCGCGGGGACGCGTCCGGTGCGTCCGTCGGCCATCGGCTCGGGCATGGCGTCGTCGAACGCCTCGACACCGGCAGGTGCCGTGTCGCCGAACGTGATGGCGATCGGTGGTGCTGCGAGTCCGAGCGCACCGTCGAGGCGCGTGGCGAGTGCCGACCAGTCGGTGGAAGGAGTCATGGAGCCGACACTACCGGGAGGCGTGACGGGCAACCTCACTCGCGAGGTCGAGTGGCTGGACCGGGGCCGCGTGCTCGTACTCGCCCCACTCGGCGCGCGGCACCATCCACATGATCTCGAACTCGTTGCCGTCGGGGTCGTGTCCATAGAGCGACTTGGTGGCACCGTGGTCGCTCTCCCCTGAGAGCGCGCCGAGGCGCTGAAGCGTCGCGCGAGCGTCCACGAGGTCCTCGATCGCGGGTACCTCCCACGCGAGGTGGTACAGCCCGACCCGACCGGGTCCGGGACCAGGAGCGTCGGGGCCGATCGAGAAGAGCCCGAGGTCGTGGTGGTTCTCGGAACCGTGCGCCCGGAGAAACTTCGCCCCGCCCATGTCGGCGACCACCTCGAAGCCGAACGCCTCGCGGTAGAAGTCGGCGGCGAGTGCGGCGTCGCGCACGTAGAGCACTGCATGGTTGAGGCGGGTCACGGGGATCATCGGTCCTCCTGGCGGGATGTTGAGGCTGGCGGGGTGCGTGCGGTCTCGGTACGTCAGGTTTGGGTACGGAGGGCGCGCAACTTGTCGACGACCTCGCCGAACGCGGTGCCGAAGGCAACGATCTCGTCGTCGGTCGTATTCCATCCGACGCTGGGTCGTAGGGAGCGGTCAGCATCCACGCCCATCGCCGCGAGCACGGGCGACGGCTCGAGGCTCTCGCTGGAGCACGACGACCCGGAGTGCACGGCGATCCCCCGCTGGTCGAGACCGAGGAGGACGGGTTCGGCTTCGACTCCTTCGATGCTCAAGCAGACCAGGTGGGGGAGTCGGTGATCGGCATCGCCGAGCAGCGCGACGCCGTCGACCGCGGTCGCGCTGGCCACGATTCGATCGGTCTGTTCGCGTGCGACGTCGGCCTCTCGCGCGAGGCGGTTGTCGGCCAGGAGCTCGGCGGCTGCAGCCCCGAAGCCGACGATGGCGGGAACGTCTTCCATCCCGGCGCGTCGGGCGCGCTCCTGCATGCCACCGACCACGAACGGCGGGACACGGACACCGCGTCGGACGAGGAGCGCGGCCGTGCCCTTGGGGCCGCCGAGCGTGTGCGCGGTGATGGAGAGAAAGTCGGCGTCGAGCGTCGCGAAGTCGATGGGCACATGCCCGCCGGCCGCGCACGCATCGATATGCACCAGCACGCCGCGCGCGCGGGCCAGCGCGACGATCGCGGCCACGTCGGGCTGGATGGTGCCGACCTCATGGTTCGCGGCCTGCACGGTGACGATCGCGGTGTCATTGCGGAGCGCGGCGGCGAACGCATCCACGCTGAAGCGGCCCGACCGGTCGACCGCCACCATGCTCAGCTCGGCGCGACTCCGGCGGCACGCGTCGAGCACCGACGAGTGCTCGACGGTTGACGTGACGATGTGGACGGGCCGGTCCGGCTCGCGTTCGCGAGCGCGCTCGACCGCGCCCCAGATCGCAGTGTTGACGCTCTCGGTCCCCGTGGCCGTGAAGACGACCTCGCGTGCTCGTGCGTGGACGAGCGCCGCTACCAGCTCGCGTGCTGTCTCGACCGCGACCCTTGTGATGTGGCCCTCGGTGTGGACCCGGCCGGGGTCGGCGTGGTGCTCACGCAGGAAGGGGAGCATGGCGTCGAGCGCCGCGGGACGTAGCGGTGACGATGACGCATGGTCGAGATAGGCGCGGGCCATCCCGTGTCCGGTCTCAGACGCGGGCGACGCAGTGGTCGGCGCCCTCGGGGCGGCTCGACTCGAAGTGCGGGGTCGTCTCGCCGTAGAGCCCTGCGAGCATCCCCCGAATCATCCCCCGGTCGAGCGCGCAGACGACGTGGGGGTATCGCTGTGCCGTGTCGCCGAAGGGGCAGCACTCGGAGACGATCGAGAGCTCATCACCGTTCTCCTCGGCGTGCGAGGCGAAGCCGTGCGCGGTGAGCGCATCGGCGACTGCGCCCACGGCGCTGCGCACGGAACGGTGTCCGTCGCTCGGGTCCATCTTGTGCGCCAGGCCGCGTCCGTACTCGTAGCCGACCTCGTCGGCGAGGGCTTCGGCCTGCTCGACGCCGAGCGCGTCGAGCGTGCGGGCGAGCAGATCGGCGAGGACGTCGTCGTGGCGCATCGGAAGTGCCAGTGCGCTGCCGGCGATCTCGTTCGCCTGGTAGCGCTTCGAGGGCCGCCCCGCGGGTCGGCTGCTGCCGGTGTCGACGGCGCCGATCACGACGGTCAGGTAGCCACCGGTCGTGAGCTTCTCGAGGTGGTGGCGGGCGACGTTGGAGTGGACTGCGAAGCGGGCGGCGATCTCGGATGCGGTGACGCCGTGGGTGGACTCCCGCACCGCAAGGTAGATGTCGCGGCGGGTCGGGTCCCCGAACGCGTTGGTGACGGCGGTGACCGCAGCAGTGAACTCGGCTGCGGAAAGGGAGCGATCGGTGTCCGTCTGATCCACGGCGGTATTCTACCTATCGGCGTAGTGGAAATCATCCAGAGGGGAGCAGCGACGTGCCTACGAGCGATGCGCCTACCGGGGATTCGGCGGTCCGCAGCGCCTTGCACGGCGTGGAGGAGCCCCTGCTGCGGCGATCGATCATGGACTTGGGACTCGTCCAGGGCATCGCGGTCGATGGCAGCACCGTCGTGGTCGCCATCGCCGAGCCGGTTCCCGATCGGGGTCACTGGGACGCGCTGATCTCGCGGGTGCGCGAAGCCGTCGAGGCGATCGAGGGCGTCGCACGCGTGGAGGTCGACCTCCGCGTGATGACCGACGAAGAGCTCCCGGCGGTAGCTCGGGTGCTCAAGGGCGAGCCACCACTGGATCCACTCGCGGTCGTCGACGCGTCGGCAGGCGCCGGTCGAGCGCCTCGGGCGCGGGTCAATCCGTTCACCGACTCCCGCACCCGGATCCTGGCGATCGCGTCGGGCAAGGGTGGTGTGGGGAAGTCGTCGGTGACCACCAACCTCGCGATCGCGCTCGCCCAGCGCGGGCGGCGGGTGGCGGTCGTCGACGCCGACGTCTGGGGGTTCTCCCTCCCTCGGATGCTCGGCGTGTCGCATCCGCCTGACCTCATCGACGATGTGCTCGTGCCGCCCGAGGCCCACGGTGTCGACGTGATCTCCATGGGGTTCTTCACCGCGGAGGACCAGGCCGTCATCTGGCGTGGTCCGATGCTGCACAAGGCGCTCGAGCAGTTCCTCACCGACGTCCACTGGGGCGAGCCCGAGTACCTCGTCATCGATCTGCCGCCAGGGACCGGCGACATCTCGCTCTCGATCGCCCAGTTCCTGCCGCGCGCCGAGGTGCTGATCGTGACGACCCCGCAGCCCGCGGCGCAAAAGGTTGCACAACGCGCCGCGGCGATGGCCGCGAAGGTCGACCTCACCGTCGTGGGCGTCGTCGAGAACATGTCGTGGTTCCGGGGCGATGACGGCACCCGCTACGAGATCTTCGGTGCCGGCGGTGGTGCCGAGCTCGCCGACGGCCTCGGTGTGCCGCTCCTCGGTCAGATCCCCCTCGTCCCCGCGCTCCGAGTCGGGGGCGATATCGGGACGCCGATCGTCGTGGCGAGCCCTGATGACGAGACCGCGGTAGTGTTCCGGGCGATCGCTGAGCGTCTCGACGTCGAGCTCAAGCCGCGCCGACGCTCGCATCCCGACCTCCGCATCGGCTGACGCAACTCTCGGAGCGCGATGCCGGGCTACTCGATCGCGATCGAGCGGACGTATCCGAGGCGGGGCGACACGGAAGCGCTGACGGGCTCCCCCTGGGAGCGCTCCTGCCACAGCGACTCGCGGACGCGGAACGCGCGGACGCGCGCACGAGCTCCGTCGTCGATCGCGAGGTAGTACCAGTAGTCGGGCTCGTTGCCGGAGGAGAAGACCTGGCGCTTGCGCCGTTCCCGGACGATCATGCCGGAGACCACCGAGGTCTGGCGGAGATCTGGGAGTGCGCGTACCACCACGAGCATCGCCCAGACGAGCACCGCAGCCACGGGGACGGCGGCGACGAGCGCGCCGCGTCCCGCCCACGCCCACACGCGTTCGGAGATGCCGCCGGGTCGGTCGGCGGCCGCGAGCTGGCGT
>JANOWV010000655.1:0-1542 GCA_031418075.1 Actinomycetes bacterium | reverse complement strand
CGACGTTTCGACGTTCCCGCGCTTCGGGCAGCTTTCCCAGTACTCACGGGAGCACATGATCAAGCTGGCACGTGCTCGAGGAGGGAAGCCGGAGGACCCGCACCGACGGGATCCGCTCGACTTCGTGCTGTGGCAGCCGTCGCTTGCCGACGAACCGGCGTGGCGCGCGCCCTTCGGTGTCGGTCGTCCCGGCTGGCACGTCGAGTGCTCAGTGATGGCGATGGCGAACCTGGGGCCCACGCTCGACCTGCACGGGGGCGGGACGGACCTCATCTTCCCGCATCACGAGTGTGAGATCGCCCAGAGCGAGAGCATCACGGACGCGCCGTTCTCCCGGCACTGGATGCACTCCGCGATGGTCAGCTACGAGGGCGAGAAGATGAGCAAGTCGCTCGGCAACTTGGTCTTCGTGAGTGACCTCCTCGCGATCGCCGACCACCGGGCGATCAGGCTTGCGCTGCTGCGTCACCACTACCGGGCCGGCTTCGAGTGGTACGACTCCGACCTCGAAGAGGGGACGGCGTTGCTACACCGGCTGCTCGCGGCCGCCGCGTTGCCGACCGGTGTCGACCCGACACCGTTCGCGGTGCGTGTCCGTGCTGCGATCGACGAAGACCTCAACGCGCCGAGGGCGCTGGAAGCCCTCGACGACCTCGCGAGCGCGGTGTTGTCGGGCGGTGACGATCCAGAGGGTCCGGCGGTGCTCCGCGAGCTCGGTCGGCTCATCGGCGTCGACCTGGAGCTCCCCACACTCGTCACCTGAGCGGCCCGCGTCGCCGCGGAACGCGGCAGGGACGAGGCATCCGGGAACGTGGCGAGGCAAACAAGGCAAGGCGACGGGTATCGCCGCTGGTACCGTCGGTCAGACGATGACGCGCGACCTCGAGATCACGCTTCCCGATGGATCCGCCCGGTCCACGCCGGCAGGGTCCACCGCGGCCGACGTCGCCGCGGGGATCGGTGCGCGGCTCGCGAAGGACGCGGTGGCCGCACGCTTCGACGGCGACTGGATCGATCTGGACCGTCCACTCGAGCGGGACGGCCGGCTCGAGATCGTTGTCCCCGCTTCCGACGAAGGTCGCGAGGTCCTTCGACACTCGACGGCGCACGTCCTCGCGCAGGCCGTGACAGATCTTTTCCCGGGTGCGCGCTACGCGATCGGTCCGGCCATCGACGACGGCTTCTACTACGACTTCGAGCTCGCCGACGGTGCGCACTTCAGTGACGACGACCTCGGCCGCATCGAGGCGCGCATGTCCGAGATCGTCAAGGCCGACCAGCCGTTCGTTCGCGAGGAGCTCGGCCGGGAACAGGGCCTGGCAGCGTTTGCCGAGCAGCCGTACAAGCAGGAGATCATCGAGAAGGTCGATGCGTCCGAGGTCGGCGACGGCTCCGTGATCAGCGTCTATCGGAATCCGCGTGGCGATGGGTCGGCGTTCATCGATCTGTGCCGTGGCCCGCACGTGCCTTCGAGCAAACGGCTCGGGTCGTTCAAGCTCACGAAGGTCGCGGGGGCGTACTGGCGCGGCGACGAGCACGGAC
>JANOWV010000654.1:0-6483 GCA_031418075.1 Actinomycetes bacterium | reverse complement strand
GTTGAAGAGCGCGTCGAACCAGACGTAGGCAACGTGCTCCGGATCCCACGGCAACGGCACGCCCCACGTGATGGAGGTGCGGCTCATCGAGAAGTCGCGCAGCCCCTGCTTGATGAACCCGAGCACCTCGTTGCGGCGCGTCTCGGGCTGCACCGCCTCGGGATGGGTCGCGTAGTACTCGAGCAGGGGCTGCTCGAACGCCGAGAGCTTGAAGAAGTAGTTGTCCTCGGTGACCTTCTCGACGGGCCGCTTGTGGATCGCGCACAGGTCGTCGACCAGCTCGTCCTCGGTGTAGTAGGCCTCGCACGAGACGCAGTAGAGCCCCTCGTAGGTGCCTCGCTCGATGTAGCCGTTGTCGTAGATCCGCTGCAGGAACTCGGAGAACGCAGTGTGGTGGCGGGCTTCCGTGGTGCGGATGAAGTCGGTGTTGGTGATCTGGAGGAGGCTCCACGCCTCGCGATAGCGCTCGCTCGTACGGTCGGCCCACTCCTGCGGTGTGACCCCATGCTCTTCGGCTGCGCGCTGCACCTTGAGCCCGTGCTCGTCGGTCCCGGTGAGGAACACCACGTCGTCGCCCCAGAGCCTGCGCCAACGGGCGAGCACATCGGCCGCAACCGTCGGGTACGCGTGGCCGATGTGCGGCGCGTCGTTCACGTAGTAGATCGGGGTCGTGACGTAGAACGGCGCGCTCATCGTCTCCACGTTAGGACCTCGGCCGCGCCAATCGTCTCCCCTATTGCACCGGTCGCTCTGGAGCCCCGCGGTCCCGATCGTCGCGTCGTACCCGCGATCACCGCCCGCCCGGGCGGCTGGAGCGGGCCGCCAGCACGGCGTCGTAGGCCCGGCGACGCGACACCCCGAGTCGGTCCGAAACCCGGTCGGCCGTCGCCCGCGTCGAACCCCCCTTGATGAGCTCGTCGTGTACCGCCGCCACCACCTCAGCGTCGGTGGCCGGGGAAGCCGGCGGTGCACCGGCCAGCACGATCACGTGCTCGCCGCGAGGTGGACGCGCCGCGACGTGGGCGATGCCGTCGGCCAGGGACATGCGCACCACCTCTTCGTGCACCTTGGTGAGCTCACGAGCGATGGCGACCCACCGGTCCTCGCCACAGACCTTCGCCAGGTCCACGAGGGTGGCCGCGACCCGACCGGGCGCCTCGAAGAGCACGGTCGTGTGCGACCTCGCCGCGACCTCGTCGAGCCGCGCTCGACGCTCGGCGCCCTTGCGCGGCAGGAAGCCCTCGAAGGTGAACCGATCGGCCGCGATCCCCGACACCACGAGCGCCGCGAGCACTGCACTCGGGCCCGGGACCACCTCGACCACGACGCCAGCCTCGGCGCACGCCGTGACCAGCCGGGACCCGGGATCGGAGATCCCCGGCATCCCCGCGTCGGTCACGACCGCAACCACGGCACCGCGTGCGATCCGCGCGACGAGGTCGACCGCCTGCTCCGTCTCGTTGTGCTCGTGCACCGCTACGAGACGCCCCCGCGCCGCGATCCCGGCGTGCGTGAGGAGCGCCCTGGTCCTGCGGGTGTCTTCGGCCGCGACGACGTCGGCGGCGGCAAGCACTTCGATCGCCCGCGGCGCGAGGTCGCCGAGGTTGCCGATCGGCGTGCCGACGAGGACCAGGCGACCCGGGGTGACGGCGGCGGACTCAGGCATCGCCCGTCACCTCCAGCCGATCGCCCGGCGCGACCCGCCAACGGTCGGCGGCACCCGCGGCCGCCTCGACGACGAACCGGGCCCGCAGCACCGGGCGCGAGACCCGCCGCGGCGAAAGGCGCGCCACCCGCAGGACGCGCCCGTCGGCGTCGCAGAAGAGCGCGTCGATCGGCACGCGCATCCCGAACGTGTGCACCTGACGACAAGGTCGGATCACGAAGGCACCTTCGATGTGGTCGCGACCCAGGAGTCCGCGACGGCGGGCGGCTCGGCTCGCGGCGACCTCGGCGCTCGCCAACACGTCACCGTCGCGCACGAGCCAGGGCATCGCATCCACCCCGCTTCAGACGTTGAATCGGATCTCCACCACGTCGCCGTCGGCCATGACGTAGTCCTTGCCTTCGACCCGGAGCGTCCCGGCATCCTTGGCCTTGGCCCACGACCCGACTGCCAACAGCTCCTGCCAGTCGATGACCTCGGCCCGGATGAACCCGCGCTGGAGATCGGTGTGGATCACCCCCGCGCACTCGGGCGCGTGCGCGCCGGCGCGGAACGTCCACGCGCGGGACTCCTTGTCGCCGGTGGTGAGGAAGGTCCGTCGGCCCAGCAGGTGCAACGCAGCGCGCGCGAGACGCGGGACGACGCTCTCGGGCACCCCGAGGTCGGCGAGCAGCTCCGCTCGCTCAGCGCCTTGGGACGCGACCACATCGCGATCGCCCTCGATCTCGATGCACACTGCGAGCGCATCGTCGCCGAACTGCGCGGCCAGCGCATCGGCATCGGCGAGCTGGTCGATGCCGATGTTGACGACGACCAGCGCCGGCTTGTTCGTCAGCAGGAACGCTTGCGTCAAGAACTCGCGCTCGGCATCGGTGAGATCGGCGCGGTAGATCGGCGTGCCGTCGGAGAGGACGGCCTCGGCGTGCTCGAGCGCGGCGATCTCCCCGGCGAGGGTCTTGTCGCCCTTCGACGCCCGCTTCTGCTTGTACGCCCGCGCCTCGACGGTGCCGCGGTCGGCGAGGCTCAGCTCCTCTTCCAGCGCCGCGAGCTCGCGCGTCGGCTCGTGCCCTTCGTCGGCGCGGACGACGAGCATCATGGCGTCGGCGTCACGGACGCTGCCGAGCAGTCGGCTTCCCAACCCCTTGCCCGCCTCGGTGGAGAGCCCCGGGAGGTACGCGAGCTGCAGCGTCGCGGGCACCACGTTCTGGGACTCCGACATCTCGGCGAGACGCTGGAGTCGATCGTCGGGGATCGCGACGATCCCGAGCACCTTGTCGGACGCCGCGACGACGTCCTGGCCCGTGAGGGCAGCGAACAGCGCGGCGTGCCCGGAGTCGGCGAGGCCCAGCAGGGCGAGGTGCTCCACGACCGGTGAGGATACGTTCGCGTCCACGACATCGGGGAACGAACGACCCACGGGAGCACCGCCATGGCCGACCTCACCTTGCAGGACCTCACTGACCGCCTCGAGATCGAGTCGCTCCTGAGCCGCTACGCGTGGGCACTCGATACGCGGGAGTTCGACCGCCTCGACGACGTCTTCATGCCGGACGCGTTCCTCGACTACACGACCGCCGGCGGCATCAAGGGGTCCTACCCGGAGGTAAAGGCCTGGCTCAGCGAGATCCTCCCCACCTTCGCGGCATACCAGCACCTCGTGACCAACAAGGAGATCGCGATCGACGGCGACACCGCGACGAGCCGAGCCGGCTTCTACAACCCGATGGGCCACGACCGCCCCGACGGGAAGCGCGCGTACTTCTATTGCGGCGGCGAGTACCACGACCAGCTCGTGCGCACTTCCGCGGGATGGCGGATCGTGAACCGCTTCGAGCAGACGATCTGGATGGACGGCGAGCTCCCGGCGGCGCCGCCGGGCTGACGCCGCCGGGCTGAGGGGGCCCGGCTAGACGCAGGACGCCGCGACCGCGGCCGCGGTATTCAGGCGAGCCGGGAAGGGTGAGCGCGTCGCGGCACCGCGGAGCCCCGATCCGTCTGCAGAGACCGGCTTGGTCTGGTTGGAGGCAAGGTCTCCCGTGAACGTGATCGTGTAGGGACCCCCGGCGGCACCCGTGACCGCGACGCCGTTCGGGCCGACGGTGGCGAGATTCCTCAACGCGGTCTGCACTGACACGGCAGATGCATTGAACGCGACGGGATCGACCGTTGTCGCACCGTCGAACGTCAGCGTGAAGGTGCCCTCGGCCGCCACGACGGAGACCGTCTGCTGAGACTGGGACCCGGATGTGGTGATCGATGAGACAGTGACTCCCGCCGTCAGTCCAGATGCATCCACTGTCAACGGGTTGTTGTCCGGCGTCGCGGCGAGCAACTGGATCGAGCGCGTCCCGGCGACTCCCGGGGTGATCACTCCGCCAGCAACGGTGACGTTCCCGCTGCCGCTCCCGATCGCCGGAAGCGCTGCGAGCGCGGCCCGGACCTCGTCGGCCGTCGCATCAAACGCAATCGGTGCCGTCGTCTGCGGCGGTGTGCTCGGGTAGGTGAGCGAATACGTTCCACCCGCCGCGCGCAACCGCAAGACCTGCGGACTGTTCGACTTCACGAACGGGCCCTCGCTCGCGATCAGCATCGCCGCGACGCGGTCGCCGCGCGCCTGGCTCGGTCCGGGGAGCTGCGCAAGGCACCGCTGGACCACGAGCGCCGCCGCGGCGGAGACGAACGGCGTCGACATCGACGTGCCACTCAACGTGGCGTAGGGCGGGTTGCCCGAGTTGTACGTCGAGTAGATGTCGGAGCCAGGTGCCGAGATGTCGACGAGGTCGCCGTAGTTCGAGAAGCTTGCCCTCGATGCCGTCGCACCCTTGCCGGCTGTCGCCCCCACCGCGAGGACGCCGTCACAACCGGCGGGGACACCCACTGCGCTCGAATTGCTGTTCCCGGCTGCTGCCACGACAAGTGCCCCGAGGGCGCGGGCATGTTGGATCGAGCTCGCCAGGGCAGTCGAGCAGCCGCCACCACCTCCAAGGCTCATCGAGATCACGTGCGCGCCCTGGTCGGCCGCCCATTCGATACCGTTCGCGACGTCGCCGAACGACCCGGCCCCGCAGGAATTCAGGACGCGGACAGGAAGGATCCGCGCCAACGGTGCGCCGCCGATGCCGCCCGTGGTGTTGTCGATCGCTGCAGCGATGCCGGCGACATGGGTGCCGTGCCCGTACGGGTCCGTCCGCGCAAAGTTGGTTGTCCCCTGCGGGCTGGCTTTGGACCCGGTGACGAGATCTGCGCCCTGGAGCACTCGCCCCTGCAGACCCGAATCCTCGGGGTGACGCAACAGGTCAACATGCGAGGCCTGGACGCCCGAGTCGAGGATCGCGATGGTCGTCCCGCTCCCGCCGTACCCCGCCGTCCACGCGCCAGGGAACCCGGCCTCAGTCAGCCCATCGATCTGTTTTGGGTAGTCCTCATCGTTGCCCGGCTCCACGACGTCGGTTGCGACGACGACCCGGTCGGGCTCCACTGTGAGCACCGTTGCATCGGACTCGAGGTCGGCGACCTCCGCGTCCTTCGCCGCCTCGGTCGACGCCTCGAACGTGACCACCTCGGTGGGCGCGGGACCGTCGGGGTCGACGGTCGCGACCCACTGACCAGGGATCGTGCTCCCCGGTGCCGCAGAACAGGTGGGCCCGACAGGAGGTGGCGGGGGTGCAACCGGCTGGCAGGCCGCCGCGGTCAGCGCACCGAGCGCGACGAACGCCGCAACGAGGAGGTGCCGCTGCCGCATCGATGCTCCCGTCGCCGATCGGGCGAACTCGCTGCAAGCACCGAGGGGGTCGGCGCCGATGGCGCCAGCGTAGCCAGCGCCCCCCTGGCTTCCCCCGGCACGGGGCTCGCCGCCTATCCTCGGTGATCCCCTCCGGAGGCAGCAGTGTCGAAGAAGACGAAGAAGCGAAAGCTCAAGGCCCGCCGCAACAAGGCGAACCACGGCAAGAAGCCCAACGCGGGACGCCGCTGATCCGCTGCTCCGACCCGCCGCCTGATTCAAGCGGCGACGCCGCTCTGCCGATACCGCCACAGGTCTGACCCTGGCGTGCCAGATCTCACCCTGGCGTAAAGGACGATCGAGCATGCGAGTGAGCCTCCGGCGGACGGGCCCCGCCCTCGCGCTGGGCGCCGCTGCGCTCCTCGCTGCGTGCACCCCGGTCGCGGCACCGCCCCCCGCGCCCACACCTCCGTCCCAGGCCACCCGAGCGTGCGGTGGCAGCTCCTCGGCAAGCTCCGCTGCTGCTCCCGGTGGCGGTTCGGAGACCGCGACGCTCAACGAGCCCGCCGCCGCTGCCGAAGGTGGCACGGCATACACGAACGCCAGCGACCGCCTCCCGGACGGGAGCGTCCCCCTCGTCACGATCGAGCTGCGCGGCGACCACCTCGAGATCGACACGACCCGCGTCCACAGCTCGGATGCCGCCGCCGCGGTCGCCGCTTCCGCGGCAGCGGGTGACGACCTCGTCGCAGTGTTCCCCGACACCCGCGTCGCGACGGCCGAAACGTCCCGGCCGTCGGCCGACGCCGCGACCGCGAACGACACCGACCGATCGAGGCAGTGGGCGCTCGACCAGGCCGGCTTCGAGTCGGCATGGGACGCGTCCGACGGCACCGGCACGACCGTGGCGGTCATCGACACCGGCGTGCAGTCGTCGCATCCCGACCTCGCGGGCCAGGTCCTGGCCGGACGACGCTTCACCGGTGACGGCGCATCGGGCGTCGCGATGAACCCCGCCTACGACGACCACGGTCACGGCACGCACGTCGCCGGCATCATCGCCTCCGTTGCCAACAACGCCCAGGGCATCGCGGGG
>JANOWV010000653.1:0-4075 GCA_031418075.1 Actinomycetes bacterium | reverse complement strand
TCCATGAACCGGTGCCCGCAGTAGACCGACCCCGGCACCGGCCCGTACGACACCGCGACCGGCGCGTCCATCGCACCGTTGGCCCGGAACGCGGCGGCAGCACCCGCGGCCGATGCGTCGTACGCGGCGGTCGGGTCGTTGCCGAGGACGTCGCCGTCGAGTGCGTCACCGACTTCCTCGATGGTGCGGCCTGCGGTGAGCTCGGGCACCCAGAGGTTCCCGCTCACCACGTGCTGGAGCAGTGCACGCACATCCCACTCGGCGCACGGGGTGTCGAGGTCCCACTGCTCGTCACTGATCCCGGCGACGGCGCGACGGGTGTGGTCGAGCGCGGCAGCGTGCATCTCGGGCAGGTCGACGGCCATGTCATTCCTCTGGAATCGGGTCCCGGGACACCTGGCGCCCGAACATCGTACGGCGGGATCAGCTGAAGAGCCGACCCGCGGCCGGGGGCAGACCACGCCAGCACAGCGACTCCATGAAGATCCAGGATCGTCGGTGGATCGAGCTGGGCCCGTATCCCGCGAGCGCCGCCTTGTGCAGCGGGGCCGGATAGCCCACGTTGGACTCGAAGTCGTAAGGCGGAAAGTTCGTGGCCTCCTCGATCATCAGCGTGTCCCGGGCGACCTTGGCGACACAGGATGCGGCGGCGACGGCGAGCACGGACGTGTCGCCCTTCACGACCGTGGTGACGCGGTCGCCGATGGCCAGGTAGTCGTGGTTGCCATCGAGGATCACCCGGTCGGGCTCGTACCCCTGGGCCGCGAGCTGGGCCAGCGCGCGGTGCGCCGCGACCCGCTGCGCCGCCGTCATCCCGAGCGCGTCGCACTCGTCGTGGGACGCGTGGCCGACGCCGACCGCCACGGCCCACTCACGCACGCGTGCTGCCACCACCGTGCGCTCGGCTCGACCGAGCTGCTTGGAGTCGCGCACCCCCTTGAGGTGCTCGGGTGCGGGGACGACCGCGGCGACGGTCACTGGACCGGCCCACGAGCCCCGGCCGACCTCGTCGATCCCGACGACGACCCGCTCCCCCGCCTTCCAGCACCGCCGCTCGAGGCGCAGGGTGGGGGCGGTCACCGGGTGCTCACGCCCCCGTGGGCGCGGTGGGGGCCACCGCGGCGCGCGCCCAGGGCGTGAGGATCTCGAGGAGCTCGTCGGCGTCGCTCGCGAGCACCTCGGCGAGCACCCGCTCCTGGCGGTCGGTGGTCGCTTCGATCTCGTCGCGGACGGCCTTCCCGCTCTCGGTGAGTGCGTCATCGTCGACGAACCCGGCCTCGGCGAGGCGATGCAGCGCGCCGAGGCAGTCGTCGTTGGTCCATCCCATCTGGTTCGTGGTCACCGACCCGACCGGGACACCGCGCCACAGCTCGGTGAGCACGTTGATCTCGACCGGATCGAAGCCCGCAGTGACCCACGCATTGCGGTGCGAGTCGCCCCGCCGTTCCCGTACGAGGTCGCAGGCGCGCCACAAGTCACCGAGCGGCGAGCCCGGGAAGCCGATGGCGCGCAACCCCGCGTACACGGGGTGGCCCTCGGCCGGCGTGGCGATCGATGCCGGGACGAGCAGCTCGAGTGCCCGGTCGATGCCGTCGGGTTCGGGTCCGAGGCGATCGGCGAGGTATCCAGTGGCCGCGGTGAGCCGGGCCTCGAGTAGGTCGTCGGGCGTCGTGACGTCCCAGGCTGCGTCGAGCGCGGCAGCGACGCGCGCCGGGTTGATCGGCGCGAAGAGCGCAGCCACGGCTTCGCCGCGGACCGCACCGAGGCACGCTGCACGGCTCGCGAGTCCGGCTGCGCCCGGCGCGAGGTCGATGCCCGGGAAGCCGTTGCGGGCCTCCGGCATGAACCAGGCCGCCGCCAGGATGCCGTCGGCGCGCGCTCGCAGCCTGCGGGTGACCTCGGCGAGCCGGTGTTCATCGATCATGGGATCCACTCCTCGGGTCCCTCGCATCGTTCCACGTTCGGGTGCCCGAACCGGTGATGTGGGCCCGATGTGGTCCTGTGAATGCGCCGGCGACGTGGGCTCCTGCGACGGTCCGCGCCGCGACATCGCGTCGACGGCAGATCATGTGTTGAAGAGGTCGCGGTGCACGTCGGTGAGCGTCTCGAACCTCACGTGCGCCACCGCGTTCGCTGCGCACCAGGCCGCCAACGCGCCCTTGGCGTACACGCGGTCAGCGAGCAGGGCCGCCTTGCGATCGCTCGTCCCGTCGCCGATCATCACGGTCGACCGGCCGCGATGGCTGGCGTCCTTGATCGGTGCCTGCTTGCACGTCCCGCACGACGAGCACGCGCAGCAGCGGTCCTCGTTGGGGAACTCGAGTCGGCCGGTGGCCCAGTCGATGCGGTTCGTGAGCGCCGGCACCCCGAGCTCGGCCGCCACCTCATCGACCCGGATGCCGAACCCGTCGGACACGATCGTCACCTCCGCCCCCGCCGCGCGCAGCGCGTCGACGAGCGGCGCGGCACCGGGGTCGAGCGGCACCTCGCGCGCGGCGGCCCGAAGGAGGTCCTCGTCGTCAGGGAGCAGGTCCCACTCGTCGAGCAGGGTGACCCGGCTGCCGACCTCGCCGCGGATGTAGGCCTCATCGACCTCACGCCACCCGGGGGCCCCGAAGCGCTCCATCAGGTGGACACTGGTGTCGGCGGTACTGATCGTGCCGTCGAAGTCGAGGAACACGGCGGTGCGCGCAAGGTCGAGCATCGTCCCAGGCTATGAGGCTCCCGGGCTCGTGACCGCCGCCTGCTCGACTGCCGTCAGGTGATGCGGCACCGAGACCACCGCGACCCCGGGCTCGAAGAGCAGCGACGCCTTCATCTGCAGGGCACGATGGTTGTGGAGGCCGTAGTGCCACCACTTCGGCACCAGCTCGCTGATGACGACGGTCACGAGGTCGGCGCCTTCGCCCTTCACGGCCCTCACCTCTTCGAGCAGCGGGCCCCCGAGCTCGCGGTAGGGCGACGCGACCACGTCGAGGGGGGCAGGAATGCCGAGCGCCATCCATTGGTCCTGGAGCGCGTCAGCTTCCTCCGGCTGTTCCGCGATGTGGACGCCCCGCACATGGTGGGCCCCGATTCGGTTGGCCAGGCGAAGCGTCTCACGCGCCGCGGTGTGGAGCGTGTCGACCGGGACGATGACGACGTGGCGGCGTGCGGCGCGCGTTCGGAGGGAGTGATCGATCGGGATCGTGGGCACGTTCACGACGACCGCGCCGGGCTCCAGCAGCAGTCCCGCCTTGAGCCGGAGCGCATCGTTGTGGCGCACGATGTGCCACCAACGGGACTCCGCGATCGTCTCGGGCACAACGACCGCGAGGACATCATCGGGTCGCGCCGCCCGCTCCGCCCTCGCCATCGCACGCGCTGCCTTCACGAGCCCGAGGACTCGACGTGAGGAGACGAAGTCCAGCTCGACGCCGTACCGGGCCCAGAACGATGCGCCGAGCGCAAGGTCCGGCGTGCCGAAGTGCACGGCCCGGGTGGCATCGGGGTCGAGCTCCTTGACGTAGCGCATTGCCCGGTCGAGCCCGTCGTCGATCCGCGAGACGAGCACCACGGCACGCATGCGGATCCGGGTGCGGAGCACGGGGAGGTCGGGATCCGGCGCATCGAGCCGGGCCGAGACATGTTCGTAGTGCTTGTTCACCCGCACGAGCACGGCGACCGTGATTGGCACCACGAGCATGATGATCCACGCACCGTGGGTGAACTTCGTCACCGCGATCACGATGCCGACCACTCCGCTCGCGACCGCGCCGACCCCGTTGACCCAGAGGCCGCGGCGCCAACCCTCTTCGCGCAGCCTGAGATGACGCTTGGCCATCCCGCCCTGGGAAAGCGTGAAGGAAGTGAACACGCCGATTGCGTACAACGGGATCAGGTGGTGCACGTCGGCACCAAATGCAATCACGAGCACGGTCGCGAGTGCAGCGAGTGCGACGATACCGTTCGAGAAGACGAGTCGTCTTCCCCGCCTCGTGAGTGGGCTCGGCAGGAAATGGTCGTGCGCGTGGAAGCTCGCGAGGCGCGGGAAGTCGGCGAACGAGGTGTTGGCGGCGAGCACCAGGATCAGCAT
>JANOWV010000652.1:0-3930 GCA_031418075.1 Actinomycetes bacterium | reverse complement strand
GAGTCGACGGGACCGGTGCTGCGAGGGCCACGACGCCCTGATGGGTCTCGATCTGTGCTTCGCGCGCGATCCGCGCGCTCTCCACGATCCGTACGGCAACACCAGCCCGTTCCGCGAGCGCGACGATCTCGTCGACGACGTCGCTGTGGTCGCGCTCCCGCGCCAGTAGCACGTGGCGCACCTGCCGTCGGCCGGACCGCAGGAGCTCCCGGACCGCGCGCCGGCCGGGAACGATCTCGCCACCGAGGTCCTCACCGCCGCGACGTCCGCCGCGCGACTCGTTCCGACTCACGCCCGGTGCCAGGTCGTGGTGCCCGTGCCGTCTTCGAGCGTGATGCCCCGACGCGCGAGCTCGTCACGGATCTCGTCGGCAGCCGCGAAGTCGCGCCGCGCCCGCGCCGCGTCGCGCTTGGCGACAAGCGTGTCGATCTGGACATCCCCCGATGACGCTTGCTCGACCACGAGTCCGAGGACACCCGCGAGCTCCACGACCGACGCGACGAGACCCGCGGCGCGGGGAGTGTCGTCGGAGTCGATCGCAACGTTGGCTGCGGCAACCGCGTCGAAGATCGCCGCGACCGCTCCCGGGGTACCGAAGTCGTCTTCCAACGCGGCGATGAACGCCGCCCGCGTCGATTCGTCGGTCTCGTTCCCTTGCCACGCAACGCCTGCGGCCTCGCTTCGCCGAACGAGTGCATCGATCCGGGCGATCCCGGACGCCGCCGACTCCAGCTCGGTGTCGCCGAGCTCCATCGCCTTGCGGTAGTGCGTCTGGAGCACCGCCAAGCGGAACGCACGGGGGCCATGCGCGTCGAGCGCCTCGGCCAGGGTGCGGAAGTTGCCGAGGGACTTGGACATCTTCTCGCCGCTGATCTCGACCATGCCCGAGTGCAGCCAATGCCGGGCGTACGGGTGCCCAGCCGCCTCGGCCTGGACCCGTTCGTTCTCGTTGTGGGGGAACACGAGGTCGTCGCCGGCACCGTGGAGGTCGAATCCGTCGCCCAACAACCCGAGTGCCATCGCCGAGCACTCGATGTGCCAGCCCGGTCGACCCGACCCCCAGGGAGAGTCCCAGGCCGGCTCACCTTCCTTCGCACCCTTCCAGAGTGCGAAGTCGATCGGGCTGCGCTTGGTCTCGTCGACCTCGACACGCGCGCCCGCCGAGTCGAGCAGCTGCTCCACCGAGCGGTGCGGGAGCGCGCCATACCCGGAGAACGACCCGACGTCGAAGTAGACGCTGCCGGCCTCGCCGACATACGCGTTCCCTGCATCGATGAGCGTCGAGATGAGGTCGATCATCTCGGTGATGTACTCGGTCGCACGCGGCATCACGTCGGGTCGAAGCACGCTCAGGCGGTCGAGCTGCTCCCAGTACGCCAGCTCGTTCTGCCTCGCGACCTCGGCGGCACTCTCGCCGCGCTCCGCCGCCCGGTTGATGATCTTGTCCTCGACGTCGGTGATGTTGCTCACGTAACGCACATCGAGCCCAGACCACGTCAGGAAGCGGCGGATCACGTCGTACACGAGGCCAGTGCGTCCGTGCCCGACGTGGGGGACGTCGTAGACGGTCGGTCCGCACACGTAGATCGACACGGCTCCTGGATCGCGCGGGACGAAGTCGACCTTCGCTCGCTGCATCGTGTCGTGGATACGGATCGTCACGTCGGCCAGGCTACGCAGCGATGCTCAGCGAGTGGGGGCAGATTCCCCGCCGGCCGGCGCGCCCGTGAGGAGCGCGACGGCCCAGGCGGCGACGCCCTCGCCCCGACCGACCGCGCCGACACCCTCAGTTCGTTTGGGCTTCACCGACACGGAGCCGCCGACGACCTCGGTGAGCAAGGCCGCCATCTCGGGGACGTGGGGACCGAGCCGTGGCTGCTCGGCTGCGACCACGACATCGACATTGCCGACCTGCCATCCCGCCGCGGCGACTCGGTCGATGACCTCGCGCAGCATGCCGATCGATGACGCGTCCCGGTGCGCATCGTCGGATGCGGGGAAGAGCGTTCCGAGGTCCGGGAGCCCCGCGGCACCCAACACGGCATCGGCGACGGCGTGCGCGACGACATCGGCGTCGGAGTGCCCGATGAGTCCGGGCCCCTCGGGGATCGTGACCCCCCCGAGCACGAGCGGGGAGTCGCCACCGAACGCGTGCACATCGAACCCGAGGCCGACACGAAGGTTCACGATGCATCGACTCCCATCAACGTCTCCACCAGGGCAACGTCGGCCACGGTGGTGACCTTGATGTTGCGGGGATCGCCGGCCACGACGACGACCATCCCGCCGGCCGCCTCCACCAGCGCCGCGTCGTCGGTTGCCTCGGCGGACTCGCGGTGGGCTGCGCGCAAGGCACCGACCCGAAACGCTTGCGGCGTCTGGACCGTGACGAGCCCGTCGCGGTCGAGCGTCTCGACCGCGCGGTCTCCGACGACGCGCTTGACCGTGTCAGTGATCGACAGTGCGGGAACCGCAGCGTCGGCGCCGGCCCGAACCGTGTCGATCACCAGCTCGAACAGCTCGGGTGATGCGAGCGGACGGGCGGCATCGTGCACCGCGACGATCTCGATGTCCGCCGGAACTGCACCGAGCCCTGCTCGGACCGACTCGGAGCGAGACGCACCCCCGACGACGACGGCACCCACCACGGCACCGTCCCACGTACGTCCTTCTGGGAGGACCACGACGACAAGATCGCAAACCGCGGACGCCGCGCCGACGGCGAGATCGACCAGGCGTTCGGTACCGACGCTGAGGAACTGCTTCGGGGCACCGAACCGCTCCCCGCGTCCACCGGCGACGACGATCGCGGCCGTGCGGGCCCGGGCTGCGTGGGCCATCGCCGAGTCGCCGACCTACTTCTTCTTGGCCGGCGCGGTCGCCGCCTTCTTGGCGGGCGCCTTCTTCGTTGCCGATTTCGTGGCAACCGATTTCGTGGCAGCCGATTTCGTGGCGGGCGCCTTCTTGGCGGGAGACTTCTTGGCCGCCTTCTTCGCCGAGGACTTCTTGGCTGCCTTCTTCGCCGGTGTTGCGACCGGCTCGTCCTTGCCCGTGAGCACGTCGTCGAGGCGCAGCTCGGCGGTCTCCTCGTCGACGTTGAGCGCGAAGGTCAGCTCCGAGACCAAGATCTGGCGAGCGCGGGCAAGCATGCGCTTCTCCCCTGCCGAGAGGCCCTTGTCGGCCTCGCGGAGCGAGAGGTTCCTCACGACCTCGGCAACCTGGTAGATGTCACCGCTCTTGAGCTTCTCGACGTGGTTCTTGAACCGGCGAGACCAGTTCGTCGGCATGCGCGCCTCCTTCTTGCGGAGGACCGTGAACACCTCTTCGACTTCTTCGTCGTTGATGACGTCGCGCAGGCCGATCTCCTCGGCCTTGTCGACGGGAATCGACACCTTCAGGTCTCCGTAGGTGATCCGAAGCACGAAGTAGTCGGTCTTCTTCTCCTCGAAGACGCGCTTCTCCTTGCTCTCGATGATCGCCGCACCGTGGTGCGGGTAGACGACTTTGTCGCCAACGGCGAACGGCATGGCAGACCTCAGGGACGTTTCGGGAGCAGAGCTCGGACGGTGCGCTGGGGGAGGTACTCAGGAGAGTGGACCGGCACCAGGAGACGAAGCCCGTTGCCGCGACTGAGCGGAAGCCAGGATACCAGACCGCCCTGGCGGCGCAGACCCCGCACTACGCTGCGCCGCAGGGGTTCCCGCCGTGCCTGAACGACGTCTCGCCGACACCACCGATCTGTTCGCGGCCTTGCCGCCGGACCTCCTCGCCGCGTTGCAGCAGTTCGCCGAGACGCGAGAGCTGCACCGCCACGAGGTGCTCTTCCGCCAAGGCGACGAGTCGTCGTCCTTGTTCATCGTGGACCACGGGCGCATCGCGATCGCGACGCAATCCGGTGACGGTCGTGAGTCCGTGATCGCGGTGCTCGAG
>JANOWV010000651.1:0-2676 GCA_031418075.1 Actinomycetes bacterium | reverse complement strand
GGACCCCGAGTGGGCTCCTGACCTCATGATCGTCACGCTCGGGATCTACGCATTCGTCTACTACTTCAAGACGTTCAAGGAGCTGAAGGAGTACAGCGGCGAGGGGCTCGGCGGCGGCGTCGGCCTCCTTCTCACCCTCTTCTGCGGGTTCCTCACGGTCTTCTTGTTGCCGGCCGAGGTCGGGAACCTCTATGGGCGGGAGGGTCGAGAGAAGCCGGTCAGCGGGATCACGGGGCTCTGGAACCTCGTCCCGTTGATCGGGGGTCTGATCTGGCTCTGGAAGACCCAGGGCGCGCTCAACGACTTCTGGGAGTCGAAGGGCGCCTCCAGCTGACGGCTCGGGAACGCGTGCATTCGAGGGGCGGCCCATCGTGGCCGTCCCTCGTCGCGTCACCCGATCGGCTTCGGGCGGGCTCGGCTCAGAGTCCGGCGACCCACTCGTCATTGAGGGCCCGGTACGTGTACGCAAGCGTCACGGCGACGATCCCGTAGCTGAAGATCACGCCGACGAAGCACATCGCGAGACCAGCAAGGAGCACGAGGCCGAGCATCAGCACGAGCCCGAGCAGCTGCCAGCGGTGGCCGCGGGTCATCGCGTACGAACGGATGAGCGCGTGGATCGCACCGGTCCCCGGTTCGGCGATGACGACGTAGCCGTAGAGCTGCAGCGCTAGCACCACAGCGATCGCGGCGAACGAGCCGATCCCGAGACCGACGGCGCCGGCTCCGATGGAGTCCAGCACCAGCGTGGGGACGATCGCCACAATTGCGACCGCGAGCCCGAACAACAGCGACGCACGGAGATACGCGCCGAAGCTGTCGGTCTGCAACAGCATCGCGGGTTCGGGGCGTTCCCCGTTGCACACGGCGAGCGACGCGCGTACGAGTCCCATCGCCAGCACGATGCCGACCACGAAGCTCAGCCCCTGGAGCGCGATCTGGCTCCCGAGGCCGTCGTCCACGCGACCGAGCTGGCCGAGCACCAGGTTCACGGCCACGACGGCGAGCGCGATGAGGACCATCGGCCCCACGTTGCGCCAGTACGCGGTCCACCCGTAGGCGAGCGCGTCGGAGATCCGGAAGGATGCGCTGGGCGTCGGGGGCGCCCCGTCCGGCGGTGGGGAGGTCAGAGTGGCCGGCCGGTCGTGTACTTGAACAGCTGCCAGGTCCACATGACCGCGAGGACGGCGACGATCACCCACACCGGGATGACCACACGTCGGGTCCGCCACTGGACGAACAGGAGCACGGTGAGCGCGATCACGAGGTACGACGCCGGGTTCATGAGCAACGCGTGGGCAAAGTCGCCGTTCACCAACGACGTCACGCCGCGGGTCATCCCGCACATCGGGCACGGGATCCCCGTGATGGTGCGGAGTGGGCATGGCGGCACGAACTCGAAGGGGATCGCCGGGCGCGCTGCCGCGATCGCCACCATTGCAGCGGCACCGACGCGAACGCCCCGCAGGTCGACCGTGGTGGAGCCGCTGAGCTGTCGCGTCGCCGCGACGGGCATCGCCATCGCGCAGCAGCGTAGCGAACGACGGATCGTCCGCTAGAGCGTGCGGATCACCGCAGCGTCGCCTTGACCGCCACCGCCGCACAGTGCAGCGGCGCCGACACCACCACCGCGACGTCGCAGCTCGTTGACGAGCGTGAGCACGACCCGCGCGCCGGACATGCCGACCGGGTGCCCGAGCGCGATCGCGCCGCCGTTGACGTTGACGATCTCGTCGCTCACGCCGAGGTCACGCATCGACGCGACGCCGACGGCCGCGAACGCCTCGTTGATCTCGAGGAGATCGAGGTCGGAGACCTTGGTGTCGATCGCGTCGAGTGCGCGCTTGATGGCTCGCGACGGCTGGTGCAACAGCGAGGGGTCGGGTCCGGCGACCATCCCGTAGCTCAACAGCTCGGCGATGGGGGTGAGGCCCAGCTCCTCGGCCTTCTCGCGGCTCGTCATCACGAGCGCCGCGGCGCCGTCGGAGATCTGCGATGCGTTGCCGGCCGTGATCGTCCCGTCCTTGTCGAAGGCCGGTCGCAGCTTCCCGAGCGACTCGAGGGTGGTCTCCGGTCGGACGCCCTCGTCGGTGTCGACGAGGAGCGGATCGCCCTTGCGCTGGGGGATCTGGACCGGCGTGATCTCGTCGGCGAGGCGCCCTTCCTTCATCGCGTTCGCGGCGCGCTCGTGGCTCTTCGCCGCGAGCTCGTCCTGGGCCTCACGCGCGATCTCGCGCTCGTTGGCGTAGCGCTGCGTTCCGGTTCCCATGTGCTCCATGTCGAACGCGCACCACAGGCCGTCGTGGATCATCGAGTCGGTGACCTCGGAGTGCCCCATGCGGAGTCCGGCGCGAGCTCCGGCCAAGAGGTACGGCGCGGCGGTCATCGACTCCATGCCACCCGCGACCACGACCTCGGCGTCGCCGGACTGGATCATCTGGTCGGCGAGGTAGATCGCGTTGATGCCCGAGAGGCACACCTTGTTCACCGTGAGTGCCGGGACACTCATCGGGATCCCGGCCTTCGCGGCCGCTTGACGCGCGGTGATCTGTCCCTGTCCGGCCTGGAGGACATGGCCCATGATCACGTAGTCGACCTGCTCCGGACCGACGTTCCCGCGCTCGAGCGCGCCCTGGATCGCGGCACCGCCGAGGTCCATCGCGCTGAGCGACGCGA
>JANOWV010000650.1:0-2982 GCA_031418075.1 Actinomycetes bacterium | reverse complement strand
TTCACCGACTCGTCGTTGAACGGTCTGGCCACCCAGACCGACAATGAGCGGTTCGCGTTCGACTCCTACCGCCGCTTCGTGCAGATGTTCGGCAAGATCGTGCTCGACGTCCCTGGCGACGACTTCGAGGAGGCCCTCGAGGCGCTCCGAGAGGCGAAAGGCGTCAAGACGGACCCCGAGCTCGACGCCGACGCGTTGCGTGGGCTGGTGGAGACCTTCAAGGGGATCGTCCAGACCCACGCCGGGATGGCCTTTCCCCAGGATCCCCGCGAGCAGCTGGGCCACGCCATCGAGGCGGTGTTCCGCTCGTGGGACGGTGAACGGGCGCGCATCTACCGCAAGATGGAGAAGATCGCCGACGACCTCGGCACCGCCGTGAACGTCCAGACCATGGTGTTCGGCAACAAGGGTGAGGACTCCGGCACCGGTGTCGCGTTCACCCGCGACCCCGCGACGGGCGAGAACCGCGCCTACGGCGACTTCCTCGCGAACGCCCAAGGCGAAGACGTGGTGGCCGGTATCCGCACCACCGAGCACCTCGACGCGATGGCGAACGACTTCGGCGAGTGCCACACGCAGCTCCTCGACGTGATGGATCGCCTGCAGACGCACTACCGCGACATGTGCGACATCGAGTTCACGATCGAGCAGGGTCGTCTCTTCATCCTTCAGACCCGCGTCGGCAAGCGGACTGCGCTCGCGGCGCTGCGCATGGCGGTGGAGATGGAGTCCGATGGGCTCATCGACAAGCGCGAAGCGGTGCTGCGCGTCCAGCCCGAGCAGCTCGACCAGCTCCTGCACCCGCAGTTCGACCCCGAGGCGAAGTACACCGCGCTGGCCAAGGGCCTGAACGCGTCGCCAGGTGCTGCGGTGGGCAACGTGTACTTCACGGCCGACGCCGCCGAGTCGCACCAGGCGGCCGGAGAGACCGTGATCCTCGTGCGACCGGAGACGTCCCCCGACGATCTCCACGGGATGATCGCCGCCGAAGGGATCCTCACGTCGCGCGGCGGGCTCGTGAGCCACGCGGCGGTCGTCGCCCGCGGCATGGGGACGCCGGCGGTGTGTGGTGCGCAGTCGATCGACATCGATGTGAAGGGCAAGAAGTTCACCGTCGGTGACACCATCGTGCGCGAGGGCGAGGTCATCTCGATCAACGGCACGTCCGGCGAGGTCGTGGTGGGTCCGGTGGCCGTGGTCACACCCGAGCCGTCAGGTCCGTTCGACACGATCCTCTCGTGGGCCGACGAGTTCCGCACGCTCGGCATCCGGGCCAACGCCGACCTGCCCCACGACGCGCACGTCGCGTTGGGCTTCGGTGCGGAGGGCATCGGCCTGTGCCGCACCGAGCACATGTTCCTCGGTGATCGTCTGCCGCTCATCCAGCGCTTCATCCTCGCCGAGGACGCGCACGAGGAGCAGGCCGCGCTCGCCGAGCTGGCGAAGCTCCAACGGGCCGACTTCATCGAGATCTTCGAGGCGATGGACGGCAAGCCAGTCACCGTGCGCCTGCTCGACCCGCCGCTGCACGAGTTCCTCCCCGACATCGAGGAGCTCGCGGTGCGCGACGCCACCGGCGATCTCGACGATGCCGGTCGCACGCTGCTCCACGCAGCCCGTCAGCTGCACGAGTCGAACCCGATGCTCGGGACGCGCGGTGTGCGCCTAGGGGTGCTGAAGCCGGACCTGTACCGCGCCCAGGTGCGGGCGATCCTCGAGGCCGCCGGCCAGCGCAAGCTCCAGGGTGGCAACCCCAAGGTCGAGATCATGATCCCCCTTGCGGTCACGGAACCCGAGCTCTCGCATGCGATCGGTTGGGTGCGTGAGGTGGCGTCGGAGCTCTCGGCCGAGGGCCACGGTCTCGAAGGTGTCGACTACCTCGTCGGCACGATGATCGAGACGCCGCGTGCGGCGCTCGTCGCCGGCGAGATCGCCGGGGTTGCCGAGTTCTTCTCGTTCGGCACCAACGACCTCACCCAGATGACGTTCGGGTTCTCCCGCGACGACATCGAGGGTCGCTTCCTGCCCCGGTACCTCGAGCTGAAGCTCATCGAGGCGAACCCGTTCGAGACGATCGATGCCAACGGTGTCGGTCAGCTCGTGAAGCTGGCCGTCGAGCGAGGTCGCGCCGTGCGTCCGGACCTGAAGCTCGGCATCTGCGGCGAGCACGGTGGCGACCCGGCCTCGGTGGCGTTCTGCCATGAGGTCGGCCTCGACTACGTGTCGTGCTCCCCGTACCGCGTGCCGCTCGCTCGCCTCGCGGCCGCTCACGCGGCGCTCGGCTCCGACGGCCCCGGCACCACCGCGTAGTTCGCCCAGGACGTCACGGCGCGCCGAAGGCGATCCAAGGCGAGCACCGGCGCGTCAGGCCGCCGCCTGGTCGGGTGGGGCGCGGCCCTCGCAGGCGGTCGGAGCACCAAGGTCCCAGGTGCCGTCGGCGTCGACGACGATCTCGTAGCCCTCGTCGTGGACGAGATGGTGGTGGCGGGGGCAGAGGTTCCCGAGCTCGGGGTAGGTGGTGCGACGCGATCGCGCGAACGCTTCCGTGTGATGTCGGTGCAGGTGGCGGTCGTGGTCGCAGCCTCGGATCCGACACGTCCGGTCGCGTTCGGCGATCGCGATCTTGAGTGGCGCCGGCACGTGCCGGGTGGTGGAGACCACCGTCTGCACGTCGACACCGTTGGTGATGACGAGCTGGAGCAGCCCGTGGGAGAGCACCTTCCGGGCGTGGGCCACCGGGACGGGTCCGACACCGGGGATCTCGCAGGTCTCGCCCGGCTCGGTGTGGCCCCGCAGCAGGGCGGGGAGGTCGACCCGCACCCGAGCGACCTGCTTTGGCGGTGCGGTCGCCTCGGCGGGACCGGAACGCCCCAGTTCGGCGAGGGCATCGAAGCGGTAGGCGTCGAGCGACTCGCGGTGCTCGGCGCTGCCCTTGCGGGCGGCCTCGAAGCGCCGCTGGGTGAGCGGTTCGAGCGCCTCGAG
>JANOWV010000649.1:0-6062 GCA_031418075.1 Actinomycetes bacterium | reverse complement strand
CCCATCCGGATCGTGATCTGGGCCATCCGCGAAGACGATCGGGGGCTCTTCCGGGGCAGCAACGCCGCGCTGCGTCCGGGTCAGCTCTTCGGCAGTCTCGTCATCGCGGCAACGTTCGCGATGATGGGTGGCCTGCTCGCGTCCCGTCGCACCGCGGCTGCGGCCCGCGCCGACGCCGAGATCGGCGGCGACCAGCCCTAGGGCGCGTTCGTCGGCTCGCCGAGCAACATCGCGCCGGCGTCGGTCAGGGTGTTGTTGTCGACGAAGAGGTGTTGGGTCCCCGCGTGGATGTCGCGGAAGCAGCGACCCAGGACACTCGGCTGGCGCAGCGCATCCGCGCCGGCCCACGTATACGCGAACCGCACGGCCTCGGCGGCAACCCGCGTCGCGTACGTCGTGATCTGACGGAGGCGACCGCGCCGCTCCGGACCGGGCTCCCGCCCCGCCATCAGGTCATCCTCGACTTGGGCGAACGACTCGAAGACGACCGCTCGCGCGGCGCGCATGGCCGCATCGTGGAATCCGAGATCGTATTGGAAGAGCTGCTGGTCTCGCACGGGAGTGGCGCCGAGACGCGCCTTGCCCGCGACGATGCGCACGACCTCTTCGAGCCCGCGCTTGCCGACGCCGAGCGCAAAGCCGGCGTGCCCGATCGACGTGATTCCCAACACGCTGAGCCCGTATACCGACCCGCCGCGCTGGGGGACGGCATCGAGCAACGGGAACGTGAATCCGGCCTCGACCGCGACGTCGTGGAGCGCGTAGTCATAGCTCCCGGTCCCCTGGAGTCCGAGCACATCCCAGTTGTCGAGGAACTCGACCTGCTCGCGCGGGATGAAGGCGACCCGCATCTCAGGCATCCCGTCGGCTCGGGACACGAACTCGCCCTTGTGCACCACCAGTGCGCCGCCGCTGATCCACGACGCGTGCCCGCTGCCACTCGCGAAGCCGTAGCGACCCGAGAACACGTAGGTGCCGTCGTCGCCGAGCTCGGCCGAGCCTCTGGGTGCGAACATCCCGGCGACGGCGGGCATCCGCGTCGCGGCGTCGGCGAAGATCGTCGCGCAGGCGTCTTCGCTCGTGAACACCGCCGCCATCGCCATCGCAGTGGCGTTCGCCATGTGCGACCAGCCGGTCGAGCCGTCGGCGCGGGAGAGCTCCTCGAAGACCTCGAGCACCGTGAGCACCGATGCCTCCGCTCCACCGAGCTCGGCCGGGACCATCAGCCCGAAGAGCCCGGCGTCGTGGAGGGCCTCGACGACCGGTGCCGTCATGGTCCCGGCGAGCTCGGCGGCGTCAGCTTCGGCCTCGACCAGCGACGCGAGCCCACGCGCGGCCGCGACGAGATCCAGGTCCTGCGCGACGGTGGCCATCCGACTATGCGAAGGTGAGCTTGCCGGCGTCGAGTACGACGTTGTCGCCGACGCAGGCCTGGTAGATCGCCTCATTGCCGTCGACCCAGATCTTCACGTCGAGCCGGTCGCCGGGCATGACCGGGGTGGAGAAGCGCCCCTCCATGCTCTTGAACCGGGACGGGTCACTGCCGCACACGCCGTGGAGCAGCGCGCGTCCGGTGAACCCGTAGGTGCACAGTCCGTGGAGGATGGGCTTGGGGAACCCGGCGAGTGCCGCAAACGACGGGTCGGAGTGGAGCGGGTTGCGGTCACCGTTGAGGCGGTAGAGCAGCGCCTGGTCGGTACGCGTGTCGTAGGACACGACCTGGTCGGGGTCGCGGTCGGGCGCGACGTTGCGCGGACCGCTCGGACCGCGATCGCCGCCCCATCCGCCTTCTCCACGGATGAACGCCGACATCGACGTCGTGAACAACGGCTTGCCTGCGGCGTCGGTGGCCTCGTTCTCCAGCACCACGACCGCCGCCTTGCCCTTGTCGTAGATGGCGGCGACCTTGCCCTGCATCGTGGCCGAACCGGACACCGGCAACGGCTGGTGCAGCGTGACGCTCTGCTCGCCGTGGACGAGCATCGCCCAGTCGAAGGTGCCGATCGCCGACATCACGTTGCCGCCACCGCTCGCGTTGATCACCACGGGCATCGTCGGGAGCGCCTTCTGCTCGACGTCGGCCGTGTTCTCAGTGGTGAACTCGAGCTCGAACCCGGTGGGGTCCGTGGCACCAGCGCCCACACCCAGCGCGTAGAGCAGGCTGTCCTTGGACGTCCAGGACGCCTCGGCCGGCTCCGAGACGGTTCCGGCGGCGTCGGGGTTGATGGGCATGTCCGTGCTCCTCGTGGTGGTTGTGATCGAACAGGGTGCGCGATCGCAGGTGCCCGATGCAGGCACTGGACGACCACTCTGCCACGACCGGTCCCTGGGAGCGCCAGCCGCCTCCCCGGGAGCACCGGCCTGGGGCCTGTTACGTTCCCGCGATGCCCTCCCCGGCCCTGGACTTCGGCATCTACGCACCCCAGCTCGCGTTCGAGTACGCCGACCTCCTGCACCGGGCTCGGCGGTGCGAGGAGCTGGGGTTCTCGTCCCTCTGGCTCTTCGACCACCTCTATGGGCCCGAGCTCCCGAGCACCCCTGCGTTCGAGGGCTGGACCCTCGCCACGGCGCTGCTCGCCCAGACCAGCACGTTGCGCGTCGGCCACCTCGTCCTCTGCAACGGCTTCCGACACCCGGCCCTGCTCGCCAAGATGGCCACCACGCTCGACGTGATCTCGGGCGGTCGCCTCGAACTCGGGATCGGCAGCGGCTCCTACGAGCCAGAACACGTTCGGGCCGGCATGGAGTGGGGCTCGTTCGCGTCGCGCTCAGCACGGCTCGGAGAATCGCTCGAGATCCTCACGCGGATGTTCTCGTCCGAGCTCACGTCGTTCGAGGGCGAGCACTACCGGCTCCACGACATGCCGAACCTGCCCCAACCGGTGCAGTCCCCCCGACCCCCGATCCACGTCGGCGGCGCCGGCGAGCGTCGGACGCTCCCCCTCGTCGCCCGATACGCCGACGTCTGGAACCTCCCCACGTATGCGCTCGGCGAGCTCGACCGTAAGCGCGACGTGCTGGCGGCGGAGTGCGATAAGATCGGACGCGACCCGGCGACGATCCGACTCTCGATCGAAGCGGTGCTCGTGACCGCGCCCGACGACGACGCGTTTGCGACGGCGATGGCGAAAGCAGAACGACGCTTCCCGGGCCCGGGGTGGGGACTCCACGAAGGCGGATATCTCGGCACGCCGAGCGCGATCGTCGATCGCATCGGCGAGCACGTCGACGCGGGCTTCTCCTCGTTCATCTTCTTCACCCACGACCGGGCCGCCGACGCGACCCTCGAGCTCGTGGCGAACGAGGTCCTTCCCCACTTCGCCTGACCTGCGTGCACCTGCCGCCCAACCAGGCGCGTGCGTAGCGCACAGGATGCGCACACGAATCGCACATCGTGGTTCATCACCGCGAAACATTCGGGAAATGCTGGCGTCTCGCGTCGCTCGTAGCGTTCCCGGCAGCGATCCCGATGCACGAGCCGAGGGGACCACGTGAGACGCAAGCTGCTGTTCGCTCCTGCGTTGGCCGGGATCACATTGCTCGCGATCGCGTCATCAAACCGTTCCAGCTCGAGAGCGTGAAGGAGGCGCTCAAGGCAGCCGGCATCACCGGGATCACCACGAGCGACGTCCAGGGCTTCGGTCGCCAGGGCGGACACACGGAGACGTACCGCGGCGCGGAGTACAACGTCGACTTCGTGCCGAAGGTGAAGGTCGAGATCCTGGTGGACGACAGCTCTGTCGATGCCGCGGTCGAGACCGTCGTCTCCAGTGCCCGCACCGAGAAGATCGGCGACGGGAAGATCTGGGTCGTGCCCGTCGGTCGGATCGTGCGGATCCGCACCGGTGAAGAAGGGGCCGACGCGATCTGACCCACACCGTCAGCATCCCGCGAACACCGGCGGTGGCCGGGACCCACGAAGGTCCCGGCCCCAGTCGCGACCGGACGTCATACTGGGCGCGACGACACCGCGGGAGATGTGCATGCTCCGACAACCGCGAACCTGGATCATCGGCGCGATCATCATCGTGGTCGCGGGGATCGTCGCCACGGTGATCGTCACGAGCGGAGACGACCGCGCGTCGCCGCCGCCGAGCACGTCGTCGACGTCGGCCTCCTCGTCCACCACCTCGACGATCACGCCCGCCGACGACACCGACACCGCGGTGTTCCCCACGCCCACGAGCACGGCCCACTACACGGACCCGGTGGCGGTGGCGAACGGCTTCGTCACCGAGTACCTGGGGTTCACCGACCCGTTCGTCGGGTCATTTCGCCAGGGTGATGCTCGCTCGGGCGAGGTCGACGTGCAGCCCTTCGCCGACGGCCCCGTCACGACGGTCTTCGTCCGCCGGCTCGGCACCGACCGCGCGTGGTACGTGATCGGCACCGCGACGGCCAATATCGCCGTCACCGCGCCCACACCGCTCGCGACCATCACGTCACCGGTCGCGCTCACCGGCACCAGCACCGCGTTCGAGGCCACCGTGCAGGTCCAGGTGCGCGTCGATGGCCGCGCCGACCCGATCGCGACCGGCTTCGTCTCCGGCGGTTCGAACGGTGATCTTGGCCCGTTCCAGGGCGCGCTTGCATTTCCCTCGCCAGGGTCTGGCGCCGGCGCCGTCGTCTTCCTCACCCTCTCGGCACAGGACGGCGGCATCCTCGAAGCCGCGGTGGTGCGCGTGCGCTTCGCCTGACACACGCCCTCGGGACGACCTACGCGACGTCGGGCGCCGACGTGACCTCAGACACGGTTCCGCGCTCACGAGCGTCGGGTACGTTCGCCCGATGGATCTCATCGTCGAGGCACGCGGCCTCACGAAGCGCTTCGGCGACGTCGAAGCCCTGTCGGGCCTCGACCTGGCCGCACCCGCTGGGCAGGTGCTCGCGATCCTCGGTCCGAACGGAGCGGGCAAGACCACGTTCATCCGGACGATCGCCACGCTGACATCCCCCGACGCCGGGACCTTGCGGGTCGCCGGCATCGACGTCGCCGAGCACCCGAAGCAAGTGCGGCGGGCGATCGGGCTGGCCGGCCAGTACGCCGCGATCGAGCCGGCGATGACCGGCCGCGAGAACCTCCGGATGGTCGCCCGCTTGTTCGGGCATGGCCGACGGGCCGCGCGCTCGGCGGCCGAAGAGGTCCTCGAGCTGATGGGGCTCGGCGAAGCCGGCGACCGCCTCGTGCGCACCTACTCCGGCGGCATGCAGCGCAAGCTCGATCTCGGGGCGAGCCTCGTCGGAGCACCCCGGCTGCTGCTGCTCGACGAGCCGACCACCGGACTCGATCCGCGCAGCCGCAACGAGCTGTGGCTCGCGATCGAGGACCTCGCCGCGTCGGGCACCGATGTCGTGCTCACGACGCAGTACCTCGACGAGGCCGATCGTCTCGCCGACACGATCGCGATCATCGACCGGGGTTCGCTCGTGGCGTTCGGCACCGGCGACGAGCTGAAGAGCCAGCTCGGTCGCGATGTCGTCGACGTCCACGTGACGAAGGCCGAAGACCTCGAGCGGGCAGCTGCGACCCTCGGTACCGAGGCGTCGGTCGACGCTGGGCGCCGACGCGTGGCGCTCCCGGTCACGCACGGGGCCGACGAGCTGATCGCCGCCGTCCAGGCGCTCGGCGCGGCCGGTATCCCTCTCGACGACATCGGGTTGCGCCGCCCGACCTTGGATGACGTGTTCCTCACGCTCACCGGGCACGCAACCGCCGACGACTCGAACAGCGCAGAGGAGGACGCGCCGGCATGACCATCGCCGCACCCACCCGGACCGCCAGCTTCGTCACCACTGCGGCGAGCGTGTTCGCGCGAACGACGCTGAAGCTGTTGCGCACACCCCAGATCCTGGGCATCGCGATCGTCCAGAGCGTCATGTTCCTGCTGATGTTCCGATACGTCATCGGTGGCGCCATCGGTGTGAAGGGGGTCTCGTACGTCGACTTGCTCGTCCCCGGGTTCGTCGTCTCGGGCATCATGTTCACTCCCGGAGTTGAATCAGTCGCGGACGCCGACGCTGACGCAAACGGACTCAACGACCGATACAGCTCGATCCACAAC
>JANOWV010000648.1:0-2937 GCA_031418075.1 Actinomycetes bacterium | reverse complement strand
GGCCGTCACCTATCCGCACCCGGTGCTGGAGCCGTGCCTGCGCAAGACCCTGGGCGTGCCACTCTTCCAGGAGCAGCTCATGCAGATCGCGATCGACGCGGCCGGGTTCTCTCCCGGGGAGGCCGACCGGCTGCGCCAGGCGATGGGCTCGAAGCGATCGAAGGCCCGCATGGCCGCGATGCGCGAGCGGCTCATGGTCGGGATGGCCGAGCGGGGCATCGTCGGCGACACCGCTGAGGAGATCGCCGGCAAGCTCGAGGCGTTCGCGCACTTCGGCTTTCCCGAGAGCCACTCGGTGAGCTTCGCCTACCTCGTGTACTCGAGCGCGTGGGTGAAGTACCACCACCCCGACGCGTTCGCCTGCGCGCTGCTGAACGCGCAGCCGATGGGCTTCTACTCACCGCACACGATCACCCGCGACGCGATCCGCCATGGGGTCGAGGTGCTCGGACCATGCGTGCAGGCGTCGCGACATCACTGCACGCTCGAGCCGCGCTCACGCGACGCCGGACCGATCGGCATGCCGCAGCTCGGCTGGCATGCCGCACCGTCGACCCGCGCGATGCGCGTCGGCCTCCGCTACGTGCGGGGCTTGTCGAGCGCGCTGCTCGATCGCATCGACGCGACGCGCGACGGCGCCACCTCCGGCACCGACACGCCCGGGGCCGACGCATCCGGGGGAAGGAGCACGTTCGTGGATCTGGAGGACTTCACCCGCCGCACCAACGCCCCGGTCGACGCGTTGGAGGCGCTCGCCACCGCCGGTGCGTTCGCGTGCTTCGGGATCGGGCGGCGCGACGCGCTGTGGGCAGCGGGGGCGCTGGGCGAAGTGCGGCCCGGTCGGCTTCCCGGGGTGGTCACCGGGGTCGAGGCCCCTCGGCTGCCGGGCATGGACCCGATCGAGGAGACCGCCGCCGACCTGTGGTCCACCGGGCTGTCGGCCGGCGCGCACCCCACCGAGTTCGCGCGGGAGTGGCTGACGGCGCGGGGTGCGGTCACTGCGGCGGGGCTGCGCGACCTTCCCCACCGCACGATCGTGGAGGTGGGCGGGGTGGTCACGCACTGCCAGCAGCCCGAGACCGCGCACGGGGTGGTGTTCCTCAACCTCGAGGACGAGACCGGGCTGGTGAACGTGATCTGCACACCCGACGTGTGGAAGCGGTTCCGCCGGGTTGCCCGGGAGTCGCCCGCGCTGTGCGTGCGGGGGCTCCTCGAACGCCACCAGGGCGTCATCAACCTGATCGCCCGCCGCATCGAAGGACTCGACCTGCGCCCGGCGTCGCTCCTGCGGTCCCGCGACTTCCGGTAGTCCAGTCGACATCTCCTCGTCGCCAGTGGACAATGCTGAGCGCGACACGCTCGGTGCCACCTCCACCGAAGAGGCAGGGTGATGAAGGTCTCGATCCTGGACGACTACTTCGACACGCTCCGCACCCTCGAGTGCTACCGCACGCTGTCCGACCACGACGTGACGGTGTGGACCGACCACACCGACGATCTCGAAGAGCTCGCGCGCCGGCTCGCCGACACCGAGGCGCTGGTCCTGATCCGTGAGCGCACCGAGATCCAGGAAGCCTTGCTGGAACGACTTCCACGCTTGCGCCTGATCAGCCAACGAAGCGTCTACCCCCACATCGACATCGACGCGTGCACTCGTCTGGGGATCGTCGTCTCGTCCGATCTCCATCAGAGCTCCGCGTCCTACGCCGCCGCCGAGCTCACCTGGGGGCTGGTGATCGCGGGCATGCGGCGGATACCCCAGCAGGTCGCTTCGATGAAGGCGGGTCGGTGGCAGGACGGCATGGGACAGTCGCTGGTCTCGAAGACGCTCGGCATCTACGGGTACGGGCGGATCGGCAAGGTCGTGGCCGAGTACGGCCGTGCATTCGGGATGGACGTCGTGTTCTGGGCCAGTGAGGACTCACGTGCGCGGGCAGCCGAGGACGGCGTTCGGGTGGCTGGGAGCAGGAATGAGTTCTTCGAAGGTTGCGACGTCGTCTCACTGCACCTGCGGCTCAAGGACGCGACGCGGAGCGTCGTGACGGGCACCGATCTCGCTCGTATGAAGCCCACGGCGCTCCTCGTCAACACGAGCCGGGCAGGACTCATCGAACCGGGAGCACTCGTCGTTGCGCTGCGCGCCGGGCGCCCGGGACTGGCTGCAGTCGACGTCTACGAGGAGGAGCCGCTCCTCGATGTCGACCACCCCCTGCTGCAGATGGACAACGTCGTGTGCACACCGCACATCGGCTACGTCTCCACCGACGAGTGGGAGATCCAGTTCTCCGACATCTTTGAGCAGGTCGTCGCGTTCGCAGCCGGGTCGCCGACGAACGTCGTGAACCCTGACGTGCTGGAGCGGCGCCGACCTGGCTGAGTCGCATCGGCGCGTGCCTGTGCTGGATAGGGTGCGCGTGTGCCGACTCACCCCATCGTTCCGACGCCGATCTCCCTGACGCCGATCGGCGTCGTCACCGGTGGACGGAGCGAGCCGATCGACGACGACTGGGACGCCGTCGAGGCCACGATCGTCCTCGATCCCGCGCAGCTCGATGCAGATGCCACCGCCGGGCTCGATGCGTTCTCACATCTCGACGTCGTGTTCGCGTTCCACCGCGTGCCCGACGACGAGATCGAGCGTGGCGCGCGCCATCCGCGCGGGCGGAAGGACTGGCCGCTGGTGGGGATCCTCGCCCAGCGCGGGAAGGGCCGCCCGAACCGGATCGGGGTGAGCACCTGCACGCTCGTGCACGTCGACGGGCTCACCGTGCACGTGCGCGGGCTCGATGCGATCGATGGCTCGCCGGTCCTCGACGTGAAAGCTCACTTCGAGGAGATGGGACCGCGCGGTGAGATCCGCCAACCTGCGTGGAGTCGCGAGATCATGACCGGCTACTGGTTCGAGCCGTCCCCCGAGTGACCTGGGTTCGGGGGAGT
>JANOWV010000647.1:0-3551 GCA_031418075.1 Actinomycetes bacterium | reverse complement strand
GCTCAGTTGGTAGAGCGTCAGCCTTCCAAGCTGAATGTCGCGAGTTCGAGTCTCGTCTCCCGCTCCAAGTTGTTTTAGAGGGATTTATTGAAAACTCGCCCAAGTAGCTCAGGGGTAGAGCGCATCCTTGGTAAGGATGAGGTCGCGGGTTCGAGTCCCGCCACCGCTACCACAACCGAGTGACGGGAGGGCCCCCGGCCCTCTCGATCTTCGCGTCAGACCCAGATCACAAAAACCAGATCAGAACAAGCAGATCACGACAATCAGATCCGACCACGCACCAGGAGCACCTCCCATGGCGAAGGCGAAGTTCGAGCGGACGAAGCCGCATTTGAATATTGGGACGATTGGTCATATTGACCATGGGAAGACGACGTTGACGGCGGCGATCACGAAGGTGTTGTCGGAGGCGAATCCGAATACTTCGTTCACGGCGTTCGATCAGATCGATAAGGCGCCCGAAGAGAAGCAGCGGGGGATCACGATCTCGATCTCGCATGTGGAGTACGAGACGGAGAATCGTCATTACGCGCATGTGGATTGTCCTGGGCATGCTGACTACATCAAGAACATGATCACGGGTGCCGCGCAGATGGACGGCGCGATTTTGGTGGTGGCGGCGACGGATGGTCCGATGCCCCAGACGCGTGAGCATGTGCTGTTGGCCCGTCAGGTGGGTGTCCCGTCGATTGTGGTGGCGTTGAACAAGACGGACATGGTCGATGATGAGGAGATCTTGGAGCTGGTGGAGCTCGAGGTCCGGGAGCTGTTGAACGAGTACGAGTTCCCTGGTGATGACACCCCGATCGTGCGCGTCTCGGCGTTGAAGGCCCTGGAGGGTGACGCGGAGTGGGGTTCGAAGATCATGGAGCTCATGAGCGCGGTGGATGAGTTCATCACTGAGCCGGAGCGCGATATCGACAAGCCGTTCTTGATGCCGATCGAGGATGTGTTCACCATCACTGGCCGCGGCACTGTCGTGACGGGGCGGGTGGAGCGCGGGATCGTGAAGGTGAACGAGGAGATCGAGATCGTGGGGATCCGGCCCACGACGAAGACCACCTGCACTGGGGTGGAGATGTTCCGCAAGCTGTTGGACGAGGGCCGCGCGGGCGACAACATCGGTGCCCTCCTCCGGGGCACGAAGAAAGAAGACGTCGAGCGCGGTCAGGTGCTCGCCAAGCCGGGGAGCATCACTCCTCACACCGATTTCGAGGCGACCGTGTATGTGTTGACCAAGGAGGAGGGTGGCCGCCACACACCGTTCTTCGGCAACTACCGGCCGCAGTTCTACTTCCGTACGACGGACATCACGGGTTCGATCGAGCTCAAGGAAGGCACCGAGATGGTGATGCCGGGTGACAACACCGAGATGACTGTCACCCTCATCAACCCCATCGCCATGGAAGAAGGCCTGCGCTTCGCGATCCGCGAAGGCGGCCGCACCGTCGGCGCCGGCCGCGTCGCCAAGATCCTCAAGTAGCCAAGGGACGAAGACAGCGATGGCCTCCGACAAGCGCATCAAGGTGACCCTCGCCTGCGAGGAGTGCAAGCGGCGGAACTACATCACCACCAATAACAAGATCAACGACCGCGAGCGGATCGAGATGAAGAAGTACTGCCGTTTCGACCGCAAGCACACCACGCACAAGGAGACCCGCTAGCCCGCACCCGCCGGATCGCCCGTCGTAGGGCGTTCCGGTGACGGGATCAGCCCACGTCGGGGCCGATCCCGTCACGAGAACGGGGTGAGGGGCGCGTCCCGTCACCAGAACAGGACTGCCGTCACGGCTAACCCCAGTAGGCGCTGCTCCAGGTCGACTGGTTCCAGTCGGTGGCTCGCCAGCTGCGCCCGCTCCAGTCGTTGTTGCGCCACGAGCGTCCGTCCCAGTACACGTCCCGCCACGAGCGTCCGGCCCAGTCGTTCCCGGCCCAGTCGTTCGAGGTCCACGTCGCGTTGCGCCACGAACGGCCGTCCCAGCCGTCGCCGGTCCCGGTGCTCCCGTTCCAGTCGCCGCCACGCCAGCTGCGGCCCGCGAACGAGTCGGCGGCCCAGGTGCTCCCGCGCCAGCTACGACCGAAGATGTCGATCTCGCCCGCGAGGGTGGTGGTGTCGTCGGCCACGTGGCTGTCACCCCGGGTCGCCTCGATCTTCCCTGATCCATCGCCCATGTAGAGCTCACCGAACGATGTGGTGGCCGGCGGCCACGCGGTGGTGGTCGCGAGCGTCGCGTTCGGCACGCCTTGGCCGGCGTACATCGCGTACCAGTCGCTGATCTGCGACATCTTGAGGTTGCCGGTCGTCCGCCGGAGGAGGTTCTTGGTGCCGTCGGGTGTGGCGGTCGGGAACCGCTGGAGGGCGAGCGCGGCGACCCCCGAGGTGATGGCAGCGGCCGGTAGATCGACCCGTGCGTGGCGAAGTCGGGGACGGTGTCATCGGCGAGGTCGAGCGTGCCCATCGGGTCGTCGCCACCGACGGCGAGGATGGTCGGGTCGTAGGCCGGGCTGGCGAGGTTCTTCACCGCGCGGCCGTCGTTCCCACCCGAGGCGACGAACACGATCCCGTGGTGCCACGCAACCTCGGCCGCTACGCGAGCGGATCTGTGAGGAACGACTGCGAGGAGTTGGTGCCGTAGCTCAGGTTGATGACCTTGATGTTGAGGCCGATGTCGTTGCGATGTTGGACGACCCAGTCGATCGCCGCGATGACCTGGGAGACGTCGGCGGAACCGTCGGCGGCCCCGACCTTCACGTTGATGAGGGTGGCGTCGGGAGCGACGCCCACGAACTTCGTCGTGTCGGAGTAGCCGGTCCTCGCGTCGAGGCAGGTGGTGTACCCGCTGACCGGCCCCGCGGTTGCGCCGGCGTCACGGCCGACGATGAGGCTCGCCATGTGCGTGCCGTGCCCGTAGGCGTCGAGGTGGGTGAGGTTCGGGTTCTGGGAGTCGAACGACAGGTCGGGGCCGTCGACGACCTGTCCCTGGTCGAGTCGGGGGACCTTCGTGACGCCCGTGTCGATGAGCGCGATCCCGATGCCCTTGCCCGTGATCCCGGCGGCCCATGCACCCTGCGCGCCGACCATCTGGGTGATCGCGGCCGACGAGCCCATGTCGGCGTCGTCGTCGTGCTCGTCGGCGCTGTGGTGGTGGTCGTCGGTGCAGTCGTTGTGCTGGTTGTCGTGTGCGTGGGCGTCTTCCCCAGGGGGTGCATCGCCGAGTTGTCGGTCACCGACAGCACGTTTGCGTTCGCGCGCAGCGCCGCGACCTGGTCATCCGGCAGTGTCGCGGCGAACCCTTCGATGATCGCGAGGGAGCGACCGACGTGCCCGCCGAGCGCCGCGACCGCTGCGGCAACCGCGTCGACCGCCCCGCTCCGTGCTCGCACGATGACGGGTCGACGCGCTGCTCGAGGAGGCTTGCCGGCTCGCCCCGGCCCGGTCCTTGTCGAGGGCTCACCGTCGGGTCAACGGGTCGTTGCGATGAAGGTGCGTCGGATGGTCGTCATGATCAGGTCCACGACCCGGTGGCCCAGGTCCCGCCGGTCCAGCTGCG
>JANOWV010000646.1:0-7027 GCA_031418075.1 Actinomycetes bacterium | reverse complement strand
GGACCTGGCGTTAGATGCCGCCACGACGCACCTCGATGTCGACCTCGGCTTCATCAGTGAGGATCTGGTAGCGGATGACGTCGCGCACCGCCTCACCGTTGACGCTGAGGAGCTCGTCGCCGGGGATCAGCCCGGCGAGGGCTGCGGCGGAGTTGGGCGCGACCGCCACCACACGGGCGGTCGGCATGGAGTGAGTCTACGGGAGCAGGGTCGGAGACCTACCCTCGGTGCATGTCCACCTCTCCCCGGAAGGCTTCTCACGGGAACACCTCCCCTTCCGGGAACACCTCGCACGGGGAGACCTCGCCCGCGAACGATGCTCCTGGCAACGATGTACAGCGTGGTGTCGCACGGGTGCTGCTCGCCGAGCCCCGGGGGTTCTGCGCCGGCGTCGAGATGGCCATCAAGGCGCTCGCCTGGATGGTGCGCTCCTTCGAGCCGCCCGTCTACTGCTACCACGAGATCGTCCACAACCGCCTGGTCGTCGACCGGTTCCGCAACCTCGGAGTTGTCTTCGTCGACGACGTCGAGGAGGTGCCGGCTGGTGCCCCGCTCATGCTCTCGGCCCACGGCAGCGCACCAGAGGTCGTCGCGGCAGCCCGGGAGCAGGGCCGCTTCGTCGTGAACGCGGTCTGTCCCCTCGTCACCAAGGTCCACCACGAGGCCAAGGTCCGGGCCGGGAAGGGCTACACGATCCTCTACGTGGGCCACGAGGGCCACGATGAAGCAGAGGGGACGCTCGCCGTCGCACCCGACGCCATGCGGCTGGTCGAGAACGACGACGAGCTCCGGGCCGTGCTGCCGACCGTCACCGACCCGTCGAAGGTGGCGTTGCTCGCCCAGACCACCCTGGCGCTCCACGACTGGGAAGGGATCATGGACCGGGCTCGGGAGGAGTTTCCCGACCTCTGGACCGCGACCCGCAACGACCTGTGCTTCGCGACCACGAATCGCCAAGCGGCGCTGCGTGAGCTCGCGAACCGGGCCGACACCGTGCTCGTGATCGGCTCGTCGAACTCGTCGAACACGCTCGCGCTCGCCAAGGTCGCCGAAGAAGCGGGTTGCACCCGCGTGCTGCGGGTTGACGGTCCCGACGAGGTCGATGTCGAGGCGTTCGGTCCCGACGCGGTGGTCGGCGTGACTGCCGGCGCCAGCGCACCCGAGGATCTGGTGCAGGCCGTCGTCGCGAAGCTCGCACCACGCGAGGGGGTCGAGCCGGTGTTCGTCACCGATGAGACCGAGTACTTCCCCCCGCCGCGGGAGCTGCGCGAGCTGGTTCCGGCCCTCGATGCCCTCGCCGCGCTACTCGTCGGCGGCGACCCACAGGCTGCGAGAGCCCGCGGTGGTCAGTTCACCGACGACCGGGCGACCGATGCCTCAGGCGTGCTCGCGGTTCTTGCCGAACGCTGAGTGCAGCGCCTCGTCGTAGCACTGCTGCAGCGCGACCTGGAGCTCGTCGGTGACGGCCCGCACCTGTGAACGACGCCGAATCTGCGGCGTCGGAGCGGGCGGGGTGATCGGCGGACCGACGACCACCACCACCCTCGGGAAGCGCGGCCAGCGACGGCCCTTGGGCAGGATCTCGGCGCTGCCACCCACACCGACCGGCACCAAGGGCACGCCGAGCTTCGACGACAGGTACGCGCAGCCGTCGAAGAGGTCGACGATCTCGCGACCCTCCCGACGGGTCCCCTCCGGGAAGATCACCAACGGCTCGCCTTCGAGGAGGGCTTGCTGTGATGCACGAAGCGCACCCCGGTCGGTCGCGCCTCGATCGACCTTGATGGCGCCGAGCGCGGTGAACACCGCCCGGCCGAGCCGCGTCGCGAAGATCTCCTGTTTGGCCATGAAGCGCAGTCGGCGTCGGGTGATGAACGCCGCGAACGGGATGTCGAGCGCCGAGCGGTGCGAAGGCGCCACGATGTAGACGCCGTCGGTCGGCACGTGTTCGCGACCGACGACCTTCACCCGCCACAGGACCCGACAGATCGAGATCAGGAGCCCGCGGGCGAACCGGTAGGAGCTCATGTTCCACCCGTCACGAGAACGCCGCCTCGGCGCGGGCCACCACTGCGGCGATCGCCTCGTCGGCGGTCATCGCCGTCGTGTCGAGCACCAGCGCATCGGGCGCCTGTTGTAACGGCGAGGTCGTGCGGGTGGAGTCGAGGCGATCGCGCTCCGACAGCGATTCGCGCACTTCCTCGAGGTCGACCTCCCGTGCGGCGTGCGCTTCGTCGCGCTGACGCCGTCGGGCGCGTTCGTCGTCGCTGGCCGTGAGGAACACCTTCACCGGAGTCTCCGGGAACACGACCGTCCCGATGTCGCGTCCTTCCACCACACCACCGTCGCGTGCCGCGACCCACTCCCGTTGACGCCGGACCAGCACGCGACGTACCTCGGGATGGGCCGAGACAGTGCTCACGGCCGCGGTCACCTCGGGGCCACGAATCGCCGTCGATACGTCACGACCATCGACGACGACCCGGTCGTCCACCTCGAGGTCGAGTCCGGTGGCCATCGCCGCACATGCCGCCTCGTCGGTGAGGTCGATTCCGCGTTCCAGGGCCACGTGGGTCACCGCGCGGTACATCGCTCCCGTGTCGAGGACCGCGAGACCGAGCTCCGCCGCGACCCCGCGGGCGACGGTCGACTTCCCGGCACCCGACGGGCCGTCGATCGCGACGATTCTCATCGCCTTCCCGTCATCCTGAACGACCCGTGAGTCGGTCGAGGTCGAACAGGAAATCCGGGTACGACACATCGGCCGCGCCGAAGCCGTCGATCGTCGTCTCGCCGTCGATTGCGTTGCCCGCGATGGCGGCGGCGAGCGCGATTCGGTGGTCGCCGTGGCTCGTGAGATGTGCAGCGTGTGGCGTGCCGCCGTGCACCAGGAGGCCATCGGCAGTGCTCTCCACTCCGACCCCGAGCTTGGTCAGCTCGGCTTCCAGGGTCGCGATCCGGTCGGTCTCCTTGACCCGCATCTCCCCTGCGCCGCGGAACTCGGTGACACCCTCGGCGAAGGCCGCGGCGATCGCCAACGCCGGGACTTCGTCGATGATCGCCTCGTGACAGTCGACCACCGTGCCCGAGAGCGGCCCTGAGGTGATGGAGACGTCGCCCGTCTGTTCCCCGAGGCGCTCCCCCGCCGGTTCGATCCTTACTGCTGCGCCCATGGCCGCGAGCGTGTCGAGGAACGCGATCCGCCCCGGGTTCAACAGGAGGTCCTCGATGACGAGGTCCGACCCGGGGGTGATCGCGGCGCCGGCGAGCAGGAACGCGGCCGATGACGGGTCGCCGGGTACATCGAGCTCGAACGGGTTGGGGGCTCCGGCATGGACCCGCACGGTGCGGTCGTCGAGGACTTCGAGGGGTGCGCCGAGTGCAGTCAACATCCGCTCGGTGTGGTCACGGCTGGGCCCGGGTTCGACGATCTCGGTCGTCCCACTCGCCTGCAGCCCGGCCAGCACGAGTGCCGTCTTCACCTGGCCGCTCGCCACGCCCAGCTCGATGCGCGCACCGCGCAACGGACCGCCGCGGATGGCGAGGGGGAGATGACTGGCGCTGTCGCGCCCGTCGATCCACGCGCCGAGCGCTCTGAGGGGCTGCACGACGCGCGTCATGGGCCGTTCGCCAAGCGACCGATCACCTTCGAGCACGGACAAGAACGGCCGGCCCCCGAGGAGCCCGAGCAGCATCCGAGCTGTTGTCGCAGAGTTCCCGCACCCGATCACGCCCGAGGGCTCCTGGAGGCCGTCGAATCCGGTCCCGAGCACTTCGAGGGCTTCATCGTCACCGTCGGCCGAACCCGTGCGCCGGGTGCGCACACCCAGCAGACCGATCGCCCGACGGGTGCGGCGGACATCGGCGCCGGGCGCGAGGTGCGTCATGCGGCTCACGCCATCGGCGATCGCGGCGAACAGCAGCGCCCGGTGTGACATCCCCTTGCACCCGGGAACGCGGACGCGCCCCACGAGCGGTCGAGCGCCGCCCATCACGACGTGACTCGGGCGCGCGCTCACGGGAGCTCCGTCCGGGCCGGGTGGTATCCGCGGGCGCTGAGCGCACCGATGAACGCGTCGGCGTGTCGCGCCGCGACCACGAGGACGAGCACTCCGCCTCCACCCTCGGAAGAGTGCGCGATCTCGACGTCGGCGATGTTGACGCCGATCGTCCCGGCGAGCGTCGTGACCTCGGCCAGCGAACCGGGTCGGTCGGGGATGGGCACCCGCAGCTCGGCCAGCGCTTCGTCGGCGTCGAGCCCTCGCGGCAGGCTTCGGCGCGCGGCACGCGCTCGTTCGAGGACTTCGAGCAGCCCGCCTCGGTCCTGGGTGTCGACGAGTGCGCGTACGGCATCGAGCGCGTCTCGATACTCGTCGAGCGCGGCGACGATCGCGTCGCGGTTCGCGACGCAGATGTCGGGCCAGATCGATGGGTGCCCTGCGGCGATGCGGGTCATGTCGCGGAAGCCGCCCGCGGCGAGGCGGAGCAACGTCGCGTGTTCCGCGCCGCGGGTTGCGGCAACATCCATCAGCGTCGTCGCCGCGAGCTGCGGTACGTGACTCACCATTGCGACGAGCGCGTCGTGTTGTTCGGGCTCCACGGCGAGCACTTCCGCACCCAGAAGGCCGACGAAGGTCCGGACCGAGGTGAACGCGCTCACTTCCGTGTGATCGGTCGGGGTGAGGACCCACGTCGCACCGGTGAAGAGGTCGGCGTCGGCCCCCGTGATGCCGTCTTGCTCCGAGCCCGCCATCGGGTGGCCGCCGACGAATCGAGGCGCACGAGCAGGTCGCGCTGCTTGGACCTCCCGGACGACTGGCGCCTTCACCGACCCGACGTCTGTGACGACCGCGGCGTCGGCATCGAGGGCCGCGACGACGGTGGTGGCCAGCTGACCGACGGGGACCGCGACGACGACGACGTCGGCATCGGCTACGACGTCGGTGATGCTCGTGGTTCCGTCGTCGATGGCTCCGGCAGCCACGGCCGCTTCGAGGCGTCCGGCATCGTGGTCGAAGCCTCGGACTTCCACGCCAGCCCGTCGGAGCGCCAGGCCGATCGAACCTCCGACGAGCCCGGTCCCGATCAGACCGACGCGTCTCACGCGGGGAGGTCGTCGCGCAGCACGCGCGCGCCGTCGAGGTACACGTGATGAAGCTCGTCACGAGGACGTTCGGTGTAGCAGTGGACGAGGACCCTGACGACCAACGCCAACCCGTGCGGCACGTCGATCTCGGCGGAGCACAGGAGCGGGACGTCGCCGAGCCCGAGGGCCCGCGCGCCGGTCGCAGGGAACTCGGCCGTGAGGTCCCGGGTGGCGGTGAAGATGATGCTCACGAGATCGTCGTGACTGACCCCGTTGCGCTCGAGGAGTTCCTGCACCAACCGCTGGGTCTTCGCGTCGATCTCGGTCTTGGTGTTCTCGTCACACGTGATCGCCCCACGGAGCGCGCGCAGCTTCACGGCGGACGAGGCTAGTGCGACGCTTGCGGATCGCCGGTTGATTGCTCGTCGTCCGGTATTTCGTCGCCACGAGCCGGATGCGTCGCCGTGTAGAGCGCCCGCACTTCACCAGGGTCGAGGTGACGCCACTCCCCTGCCGGGAGCCGACTGTCCCCGACCGGGCCGATCCGAGTCCGCACGAGCCGGTCGACGCGCAGCCCCATCGCCGAGCACATCCGGCGTACCTGACGCTTGCGGCCCTCATGGATCGTGAGCTCGAGCGCCGTCCGGCCGTCGTGCTCCTGGCGTACCCGGGCCCGAGCCGGTGCGGTGGGGCCATCGTCGAGCTCGATCCCCTCGCGGAGCTGTCGCAGCACCGTCGGGGTGACCGCCCCGGTGACGTCCGCCAGGTAGGTCTTCTCCACACCGTGCCGTGGATGCATCAGCAGCTGGGCGAGATCTCCGTCGTTGGTGAGCAGCAGCAGCCCTTCGGTGTCGCGATCCAAACGGCCCACCGGGAAGACCCGAGGGTCGCCGGGGACGAGCTCGACGACTGTGGCTCGCCCTTGAGGATCGGACGCGGTCGTCACGTAGCCCGCCGGCTTGTGCAACAGGTAATAGACGAGGTCGGGACGGGTGGCGACCGGCACGCCGTCGACCGACAGCCGATCCTGGAGTGGATCGACCCGATCGCCCAGGACGACGAGGTCATCGCCGTTGCGGACCCGGCCGGCCACGATGAGCCCCTCGCAGGCCCGGCGCGAACCGAACCCCGCACGGGCGAGCACCTTCTGGACCCGTTCACGGCCCTCGTCCGATGGACGTGCCGCGGCGTCAGCCGACGTCGTCAGGCTCCTCGGTCGCCTCGAGCGGATCGTCCCCGAGTCGCAACCCGCGCTCGAGCGTCTCGACGATGGAGGCGTCGGGGACGAAGTCGCCGAGTGGGGGGAGATCGTCGAGGGAGTCGATCCCGAGGCGCTCGAGGAACGCGGTCGTCGTTCCGTACAGGAGCGCCAGTCCCGGACCCGGGTCGTAACCGACGTCGGACACGTACCCACGGCTCACGAGGGTCTGCAACGTCGTCTCCACGTTGACGCCACGGATCGCCGAGATCTGTCCGCGACTGATCGGCTGCTTGTACGCCACGATCGCGAGCGTCTCGAGGGCCGGACCCGACAGTCGCGCTTGTTGGCCTTCGAGCACGAAGCGCTCGACATACGGGGCGAGGTCAGGGTGGGTCTGCAGCCGATAGCCGCCTGCGACCGACGCCAGCACGAAGCCACGCCCGGACTCTTCGTAGTCGCGCGCGAGATCGGCGCACATGAGCTCGACGTCGGTGACCGGGAGCTCGACCAGCTCGGCGAGGAATCGGGCTTCGACCGGTTCAGTGGCGGCGAGGAGCACTGCTTCGATGGCGCGCGTCGTCTCGAACCCGCGTACCTCGCCTGCACCGGGCGACTCGCCGCCGGGAAGCGGTGCCGCACTCATCCTGGCTCCGGCCGAGCTGGCTCGGACGTGTCTTCCCAGTCGCCGATGCTGCCTTCGTCGAGCGCGGCGGCCGAGCCGTCGATGCGGCGCACTTGGA
>JANOWV010000645.1:0-1991 GCA_031418075.1 Actinomycetes bacterium | reverse complement strand
TCATGCCCGACCTCGCCGACGCGCTCGCCGCGGCCGACCCGACGATCGCCGACATCATCCGGCGCGAGGTCGAGCGCCAGAACACCACGATCCAGCTGATCGCATCGGAGAACTTCACCTCACCCGCGGTGCTCGCCGCGCAGGGGTCGGTGCTCACGAACAAGTACTCAGAGGGTTACCCGGCGAAGCGCTACTACGGCGGGAACCTGATCGTCGACGAGGCCGAGGAGCTGGCCCGCCAGCGGGCGTGCGAGCTGTTCGGTGCCGAGCACGCGAACGTCCAACCGCACTCGGGCGCGAACGCGAACATGGCCGCATACTTCGCACTCCTCGACCCCGGCGACACCGTGATGGGGATGCGCCTCGACCAGGGTGGGCATCTCACCCACGGATCACCGGTGAACTTCAGCGGTCGCCTCTACCGGTTCGTCAGCTACGGCGTCGACGACGAGTCCGAGACCATCGACTACGACGCAGTCGCGACGATCGCGCGCGCGGAGCGGCCCAAGCTCATCGTCGCGGGCGCGACGGCGTATCCCCGGACGATCGACTTCGCGGCATTCCGCGCGATCGCCGATGAGGTCGGCGCGCTCTTGATGGTGGATGCCGCGCACATCGCAGGACTGATCGCCGGCGGCGCCCATCCGTCGCCGGTTCCGTTCGCCGACGTCGTCACATTCACCACGCACAAGACGTTGCGAGGCCCGAGGGCGGGCACGATCCTCTGCCGGGAGCAGTACGGTGCCGCGATCGACAAGGCGGTCTTCCCGGGGCTCCAGGGCGGACCGCTCATGCACGTGGTCGCCGCGAAGGCCGTGGCGTTCCGGCTCGCGGCCCAGCCGGAGTTCCGCGAATACGCGGCGCAGATCGTCCGCAACGCCCGGGCGCTGTCCGACGCACTCATCGGGGAGGGCTTCCGCATCGTGTCGGGAGGCACCGACAACCATCTGATGCTCGTCGACCTCCGACCGTTCGGCGTGAACGGGAAGGTCGCACAAGAGGCGCTCGACCGTGCCGGAATCACGTGCAACAAGAACGCGATCCCGAACGATCCCGAGAAGCCGTTCGTCACGAGTGGGCTCCGGCTCGGCACGGCGTCAGTCACGACCACCGGAATGGGTGAGCACGAGATGGTCGAGGTCGCGTCGCTCATCGCCCGGGTGCTCCGAGCCGCCGACGACGAACAGGTTGCGTCCGAGGTGCTCGAGACCGTGAACCGGCTCTGCTCGAAGTTCGTCCCCTACCCCGAGCTCGGGTGAGCCCGGTCGGCCCTTCGGTCGAGCTGGGGGGCGGGACATGGTTGGCTACCTGACCGTCGGCGCCGTCGGAGCCCTCACGACGTTCCTCGTCACCTTCGGCGTCCGGAGGCTGACGCCGCGCTTGGGTGCGATCGCCATGCCGGGTCCGCGATCGGTCCACGCGTACCCGACGCCGTCGCTTGGTGGCGCAGGGATGTTCGTCGGGTTCTGCGCGTCGCTCGCGACGGCGTCGCAGCTCCATCAGTTCCGGGAGATGTTCGACTCCTCGTCCGAACCCGTGGGGCTGCTCCTCGCCGCGGGCGTGATGTTCCTCGTGGGTGCGTTCGACGACGTCCGGGACGTGTCGCCGCCCGCGAAGATCAGCGGCCAGGTGCTCGCCGCGAGTGTGCTCTCGCTGTTCGGGATCACGATGCTCTACTTCCGGGTGCCGTTCGCCAGCCTCGACTACATCGTGCTGTCGCCGGACCTGGCCGCGTTCGTGACCGTCGTGACCGTGGTGATCCTCGCCAATGCGATGAACCTGATCGACGGGCTCGACGGACTCGCGACCGGGATCGTGATCATCGCCGGTTCGGCGTTGTTCCTCTATTCGGACCGGCTGCTGAAGGCGGGTCTGATCGACGGCTCGAACATCGCGCCGTTGATCGCGGTCATCTCGGTCGCCGTGTGCGTGGGGTTCCTGCCGCACAACTTCAACCCAGCGCGCATCTTCATGGGCGACGCCGGCGCGAT
>JANOWV010000644.1:0-2643 GCA_031418075.1 Actinomycetes bacterium | reverse complement strand
CGTGGTGCACGTCGGCAGCGACGTAGCCCGAGGTCAACGGCATCCCGATCTCGGTCGGCACCGTCACCCAGCTCGTCGCCGACGGTGCCCGCGTGCGCGAGGTCCACGACTCCGATCCTCTCGCGCCGAAGCGGGGCGACGCGATCCCGACGGCACTGCGCGACTACCTCGCCGGCCGCGACGCCACGTGCCGCGTTCCCGGCTGCGAGAGGACCTTTGGCTTCGACGCGCACCACCTCGTCCCGCGCAGCCGGGGCGGCGCGACTGCCAAGCACAACGTTTGTCTCATCTGCAAGCGCCATCACCGCATCGCCGTCCCGCACGGCCCCTGGATCCTCGCCGGCGACCCCGAGCTCCCCGACGGCCTCACCTGGCGCCGCATCGACGCCGACGACGGCGGAGCAAGAGCCCGCGACGGCTCCGCCGCCTGACCCCGCGTCGCCCGACCCGACCCAGATCTCACTTCCCGCTTCCCCACCAGCTCTTTGACAACTTCATAGGGCGGCGCGGCCCGACGCACCCCGCGCCACGACGCGATCCGCAGCGATGTCGCGCGGCGGCGGGAGAGGTCCGTGCCGCGGGAAACGTCCGTGCCGTGCGGCGCGGGTCGGCGCCGCCGGTTTCGATCGGAGGAAGTTGCGCCAAAGGCCGCCGAGACCCGGGTCGAAGACCCGAGCGAGCGAAGCGAGGGAGCAGGGGCTCGGCGACCGAGAGGCGCCCGACGAGCGAGGCCGGTGACGCCGGCAGGGTGCAGAGGCCGACCGCCGATCGCCGACCGCCGGATGCAGGGGAGAGCTACAGATCGGGCAGCCCGAGATCGAGGTTCGCTCCTTCGAGGCCCCCGTCGATCTCGAGCACCTTCCCGGTCACGTAGCTCGACGCGTCCGACGCGAGGTACAGCGCACCGAGGGCGATGTCGTCGACCTCGCCGAGGCGGCGCAGGGGAGTGCCCTCGACCATCTCGGTGCGCAGGTTCTCGTCGGTGAGGACGATCTCGAGCGCCGACGTGGCGACGGAACCCACCCCGATCGCGTTCACGCGGATCCGCGGCGCGCAGTCGGCAGCCATGAGCCGGGTCATGTGCGCCAAAGCGGCCTTGGCGGTGCCGTACGCCACGAAACCCCGCTCGCGCACCCGGCCCATCACGGAAGAGATGTTCACGATGGATCCGCCGCCGGTCTCGGGCGTCGGGGTCGCGAGCATGTGGGGGATCGCGGCCTTGCTGAGTGCGAAGGCTGTTGTCACGTTGAAATGGAAGGCCGCTTCGAACGCCTTCACCGAGGTGTCGAGCAGCGGCCGGGGCATCGAGCCGCCGGCGTTGTTCACCACGACGTCGAGACGGCCGAATTCGGCCATCGTCGCGTGGACGAACGCGTCGAGCGTGGCGAGATCGTTCACGTCGGCAGGGAAGACGAGCGCCCGTCGACCGAGTGCGCGCACCTGCTCGGCCACCGATTCGAGCTGTTCCTCGGTGCGGGCGGTGATCGCCACGTCAGCACCGGCTTCGGCGAGCGCCAATGCGCACCCCGCACCGATCCCGCGTCCACCTCCGGTCACCACGGCGACGCGGTTGGTCATGGCGAAGCGGTCGAGGAGCATGGCGGCGACGCTACCGGCACGCACGCGCGGGGGTCCGCTCGGGTGCGACGATGGTGACGTGAACGCTCATCCGGGCACCGTGCTCGACGCAATCCGTCTCCTCGAGGCAGAGGGCTTCGGCGCCTCGTTCGTGTTCACGGATGGTGCATTGCGGTGTGGCGTGTGCGGGGACGCGCACCGAACTGAGGGGGCACTGGTCGCAGCCGTCTACCGATTCGAGGGCCCGAGCGACCCGGAAGAGGAGGCAGTCGTCTACGCAGTGCGTTGCCCCAGCTGTGGCGCGGGTGGGTCGATCGTCTCCGCGTACGGTCCGGGCGCCGATCCTGCGATGACGGACCGCCTCGTGATGCTCGACTCGCGGTTCGTCGACCGGCCCGGTTCGTGAGGTCGAGCGTCGCGGCACGATGGGCCAGACGCGGCTCGTGAAGCGAGAGAGGAGTCGCTGGGCGGCCTGAATTCACCCTTCAGATTCTGACCGCCGCGTGCCGAAGTACTTGGTCACGGCTGAACGCCTCGATGCGCGTCGCCGGATCGATGATTCAGATGGAGGATCCCATGGCGACGAACTTCACGCGGAAGCTCTTGGTCGGTTGCACTGCGGTCGGGCTGATGCTCGGCGCCGGTATCGCCGCCGGTGCCGCAACCGGAGTGCTCGCCAGCGACGATCACCCCAAAGTCGAAGCCCCGACGACCTCGACAACCGAAGTCACCAGCCCTTCGGCCACGACGCCGACCACCGAGCTCGCCCCCGTCGACGAGGGGAACGACGGCGCGGTGGATGATGGGAACGACGGCGCGGTTGATGATGGGAACGACGGCGCGGTTGATGATGGAAACGACGACGCGGTGGACGACGGCGATGAAGGTGCGGTCGACGACGGGGACCACGGCAACCACGGCAGCGACGACGGCGTAGGCGACGGCGGTGCAGATGACGGTGGACACTCCGGGTCGGGGAGTGGTGGCCACGGTGCCGACGACGCTTCGAGCGGTTCCGACCACGGCTGATCGCAACCTCACCCGAGTGCACCGGCTGGAGCCGAC
>JANOWV010000643.1:0-3256 GCA_031418075.1 Actinomycetes bacterium | reverse complement strand
GCCTGGTCGTCGCCGGGGTCCTCGTGATCGGCGGCCTCTGGGCCGCTCGGGTCGAGGAGGTCCGAGAGCTCGTCGGGCTCGTCCGCCGCCGGCCTGCGGGCAGCGGACGTCCCAGCTGGGTCGGCCAATCGGTCGGCCCGGGGGCTTGGCCGGCGCATCGGCCGATTGCGTCGACGGGCGCGCGCACCCCGTGCCGTGACACCATGACGGTCGTCGTCGGCATCGAGGAGTAGTCCGTTGGGAGTCCGAGTCGTCACCGACAGCGCCTGCGACCTTCCGCAGGAGCTGGTCGATACACACGCCATCGAGATCGTGCCGCTCACGATCCGCTTCGGTGACACGGAGTTCGTCGATCGAGAAGAGCTGACCACCGAGGGATTCTGGCAACGGCTCCAGTCGTCCGACGTGCTCCCCGAGACCGCCGCACCCTCCGCCGGGGCCTTCGAGACCAAGTTCCGCAGCCTGATCGAACGGGGGGCGACCGGGATCGTCTGCATCAACCTCTCGTCCCGCCTCTCCGCGACCATGCAGGCTGCCCAGGTCGCGGCCGCAGCGATCGGCCGCGACTGCCCGGTCCAGGTGATCGACTCCTCCACGTGCTCCATGGGGCTCGGCCGGCTCTGCCTGACGGCAGCCCGGCGCGCGTCTGACGGCGACGGCCTCGACCGGATCGTCGAGGAAGTGATCAGCAGACGCGACCGGACGCAGCTCTTCGGTGCCCTCGACACCCTGGAGTACCTGAAGAAGGGCGGACGGATCGGGAACGCCAGGGCGATGCTCGGTTCGATGCTCTCGATCAAGCCGGTCGTGGAGGTCCGCGACGGGGTGGTCGAGGAAGCGGGCAAGGTCCGCACCCGCTCGAAGTCACTGCGGGTCCTTGTCGAGAAGGTGGCCGCACAGCCCATCGACACGCTTTCGGTGCTCCACGGGATGGCCGACGACGTCGACGACCTCCTCGACCTGCTCGAGCCGATCAAGCCCCGTGACGAGATCGTGCTGGGCATGGTCGGTCCGGTGATCGGGACCCACGCGGGCCCCGGCGTCATCGGCGTGACGTTCCAGACCAAGGCCTGACCTCCTCCCAGCTCCGCACGGCTCGGGCCCGCGCGGGTGCACCGGTCTCGGGACCGGCACTCGGTACCGTTGCCCGGTGACCCCACCGGCCGAGCCCGGTCGCGTCCTCGGCGGTCGGTACCACCTCGTCTCGTTGATCGCGCGAGGCGGGATGGCCGGCGTCTGGGTCGGCGACGACGCACTCCTCGCGCGACGCGTCGCGATCAAGACGCTCCGGCCCGAGCTCGCCGACGACGAGGGCATCCGAGCCAGGTTCCGACACGAGGCGGTCGCCGTCGCGAGCCTCACCCATCCGAACATCGTCGCTACCTACGACACGGGCGAGGATGACGGGGTCGCGTATCTGGTCATGGAGCTCATCGACGGACCCAACCTCCGTCGCTATCTCGACGAGCGCGGACCCCTTCCCGTCGCCGACGTCGTACGCATCGCCCGGGGAGTGACCGCGGCCCTGTCGCACGCGCACTCCAAGGGGATCGTGCACCGCGACATCAAGCCCGCGAACGTGCTCGTGCCCCCGGAAGGTGCTGCGAAGGTCACCGACTTCGGCATCGCGAAGGTGGCCGGGGGCGTCGACCTGACCGCGACCGGCTCCGTCATGGGAACGGCGCGCTACCTCGCGCCCGAGCAGGTCCGGGGAGAGCCGGCGGACGCCCGCGCCGACCTCTACGCGGTGGGACTCCTCCTCTACGAGATGCTGGCCGGGCGCGGGCCGTTCACGGGCGACACCGACACGTCGGCCGCGCTCGCACGCCTGGCGACACCGCCTGCCCCGGTACGGTCCCACCGCGACGACGTCCCGCCGGAGCTCGACGCGATCGTGTTGCGCTGCCTGGCCATCGAGCCGGATCAGCGCTACCCCGATGCCGCCGCGCTCGGCGCGGTGCTGGGCCGGGTGGGAAGGGCCGACGCCCACGAGACCGAGCCGCCGCCCCCGCCTCCGCTGCCGGGCCGATCCACTCCCGGCTCGAGCGGCGGTGTCTCGGACACGACGGCTCGGCCAGCGGCACCGAGAGTTCCCCGCCAGTCGGGCCCGAAGCACGGCCAGCGCCGGTCGGCCGGGCCCTGGATGCTCCTTGCCGTGCTGCTGCTCGCGCTCGGGTCGGCCGGGGGCTACCTCGTGGTCTCGTCGACCCGTGACCCGACTGGCACCGCCACGGGCGTCGACGCCCCGCGTGTGGCTGGCGCGACCGACTTCGACCCCGAGGGCGGCGACGGCGAGAACGGCGACCTCGCCGCTCTGGCCATCGACGGTGACGCTCGCACGGCGTGGAAGACCGAGACCTACCGGACACCGGCGTTCGGCGGGGGCAAGTCGGGCGTCGGCCTCGAGATCGAGCTGGCCACCGAGGCCGACGTGTCGTCGGTCGAGGTCACGACCACCGGCGAAGGTTGGAGCGCTCGCATCTACGCCGGTGCGGGAGGAGCTGCGTCGCTGGATGCGTGGGGTCCAGCAGTCGCCTCGGGCGACGGCCTGGGGCGTTCGGCGCGCTTCACCATCGATCCCTCCGTCCGCGGGTCGGCCGTGCTGATCTGGCTGACGCGGCTCCCCGCGGCGGGCCGGCTCGAGATCACGGACGTGCGCCTTGGATGACCGGCCCCCGGCGCGCGGTGCGTGGGCCCCTGATGCGGACGACGCGGTCGTCGCTCGGGCAGCCGCGGGAGGCGATCGCCGCGCGCTGGAGATCCTGCTCGATCGCCATGCCGACCGGATCCACGCCGTCTGCCGTCGCATCGTGGGGAACCCCGAGGACGCGTTGGACGCCACCCAAGAAGCGCTCATCGCCGTCGCGCGCGGGATCGGTCGCTTCGACGGTCGCGCCGCGTTCTCGACCTGGTGCTACCGCGTGGCCACCAACGCGGCGTTCGACGAGCTTCGCCGCCGCGGTCGACGTCCGACCCCGACCGAGATGATCGTCGAGCCCGCGGTGCCGGCCGGCGACGCTGCGGTCGACGCCCGACTCGATGTTGACCGGGCCCTTGCCGAAGTACCCGAAGACTTCCGGATCGCGGTCGTGCTGCGCGATCTCGCCGACCTCGACTACCCCGAGATCGCGAACGTCCTCGGCGTTCCCGTGGGGACCGTGAAGTCTCGGATCGCCCGGGGCCGCGCGGCCGTTCGGGACCGCCTCACCGCCCAGTCGACACCCGGCAGCCCGGATCTGGGCAACCCGGATCTGGG
>JANOWV010000642.1:0-2856 GCA_031418075.1 Actinomycetes bacterium | reverse complement strand
AGTACGCGCGCCGAGATCGAGCCCGATGGGCGCCATCACCCGTTCGAGCTCGGCGTCCGTGACCCCCGCTTCGCGCAGCCGTTCCACCCGCCGGGCATGGGTGCGGCGGCTCCCCATGGCACCGAGATAGCCGACGTCGGTTGCGAGCGCGGCGACGATCGCGGGCACGTCGAACTTCGCGTCATGGGTGAGCACGCACACGGCATCGCGCGGTCCGAGCGCGGTCGTCACCGCCTTGAGATGGCGATCGGGCCAGTCGCAGACCACCTCGTCGGCCAGCGGGAACCGTTGCGGTGTGGCGAAGACCTCTCGCGCATCGCACACCGTGACGTGATAGCCGAGCAGCTTCGCCGAGCGGACGAGCGCCGCAGTGAAGTCGACGGCGCCGAAGATGATCATCCGCGCCGCCGGTGCGAACGACTCGATGAAGACCTCGACGTCCCGCTCGCGCGCTTCACCGTGCGCGCCGTAGTGCCGGGTGACGGTGAGACCGGCTTCGAGCTCGCCGATCGCATCGCGGCCGACGACCCGGTCGAGGTCGGGGTCGCCGAGCGTGCCGGTGCCCGACCGGCCGGGGCCGACCAGCAGCTTGTTGCCAACGCCGGCGCCGGCGATCACCGTGGCCAGTGCGACCGGCTCGTGCGCTCGCAGGGCGACGCTCAGGGACTCGTAGACGGTGCTCACCAGTCGAGTGGCTCGACGAAGACGTGGATCGTGCCCCCGCAGGTGAGCCCGACCGCGAACGCCTCATCGTCGGAGTAGCCGAAGGTGACGACCCCTGGAGGCCGTTCTCCGGCCAGTACCGCCAGCGCTTCGACGACCACGGCGCCCTCGACGCACCCACCCGAGACCGAACCGATCACCTCACCCTCGTCGCTCACCGCCATCGCGGCGCCGGGATCACGCGGACCAGAACCGTCGAGCCCGACGACTCGGGCGATCGCGATGCGCCGCCCGTCGGCCCGCCAGCGGTCGAGGTCGTCGAGCAGGTCTCTCATCGCGAGGTCCCGGCGGGCGTGCGGCGGGAACGGCGAGGTGCACCGGACGCCGAGATCACGTCGACGAGCTCTTCGAGTGCGTGGAGCGAATGGCCCTCGACGAAGTCATCGACGTACGGAAGCGCGGCGGCCATGCCGCGCGCGAGTGGCGCGTACTCGGCCGTCGCCTTCAACGGGTTCACCCAGACGATGCGGTGCGCGACTCGCGACAGGCGCGCCATCTCGCCCGCGAGGAGCTCGGGGTCGCCGCGGTCCCAGCCGTCGGAGAGGATCACCACGACTGATCCGCGCGCCATCCCGCGTACGCCCCACCGTTCGTTGAACGCGCGCAGCCCATCGCCCAGCCGGGTACCGCCGGACCAGTCGGTCACCCGGGCAGCCGCCGCGCTGAGCGCCGCGTCAGGATCCCGACTCGACAGCTCCCGCGTGAGTCGCGTGAGACGGGTGCCGAGCGCGAACGCTTCGACATGTCCCCGCCCCGCGACCCCGACGTGCAGGAACCGAAGCAGCGCTCGCGCGTAGGGCTCCATCGACCCGCTGACGTCGCAGAGGAGCACGATCCGACGGGGACGGGTGGTCGGCGTGAGCGTGGAACGCCGCGTCGGGTCGCCACCGGCGCGTAGCGACCGACGCACCGTGCGCCGCAGGTCGGGACGGCCACGATCGTGCCGTGACGGACGCAAACGCCGCGACGGCCGCAGCGAACCGACGAGGCGCAGATCGGCCATGAGGCGGCGGGCCTCGGCGTGCTCGTCGTGCGAGTACCGCGCGAAGTCGCGGTGGCGCAGGACCTCGGCCCGGCTGAAGCGGAGTCGTTGTGTCGGCTCCGTGGGCGAGCCTTCATCGGTGTCGTCGTCGGGCGGTTCGTCGCCGTCGTCGGTGTCGATGCCGATCACCACCGTCTCGGGCTCCGCGACGAGTGTTTCGACAACGGGCGGCGACCGCTCCCAGAAGGCGGCGAACGCCCGGTCGTAGACCGGCACGTCCTCGGGTCCGCGCACGAGCGTGGTTCGCCCCGCCCAGTAGGTGTCGTCCCTGGCGTCGAGTCCGACAGCCGCGAGCGCGCGTGCATAGGTGATGGTCGTGCCGACGGGCACGTCGAGGCCTGCGCCCCGGAGGACCCGGGCGAACGCGACGGCCACTCGCTCGACCTCGGCCGCCCGATCGTCGGTGCTCACTCGCGGGCTCCCGCTGCAACGACGAGCACGGCGAGCCCGTGGTCGATGGCGCGCTCCTGGTCCTCGCGGTACTTGAGCACCGTTCCCAGCGTCACCTCGACGGTGGCCTGGTCGAGCGTCGTCACCCCCAGCGCGGCGACTGCGTGTGCCCAGTCGATGGTCTCGGCAACCCCTGGCGCTTTGTAGAGGTCGAGCTCGCGGAGTGCCGCCACCGCGCCCGCGACCTGGCGTGCGAGTGCCTCGCCCACCTCGGGAGCCCGGAGCCGGAGGATGGCGAGCTCACGATCGAAGTCGGGGTGCTCGATCCAGTGGTAGAGGCACCGGCGCTTCAAGGCGTCGTGCACGTCGCGGGTCCGGTTCGAGGTGACGATCACGATCGGTGGGCGGGATGCGTGGAACGTGCCCAGCTCGGGGACGGTCACCGTGTAGTCAGCGAGGATCTCGAGCAGGAACGCCTCGAATTCGTCGTCGCCCCGGTCGACTTCGTCGATCAGCAGCACAGGTGGCGTGGGGCCGTCATACGCGATGGCCTGCATGAGTGGACGGCGCACCAGGAACCGCTCGGAGTACAGCTCGTCCTCGTCGACCGGTCCTCCCGCGGCTTCGGCAGCGCGCAGGTGCAGGAGCTGGCGGGAGTAGTCCCACTCGTAGACAGCCTGGCCGGCGTCGATGCCCTCGTA
>JANOWV010000641.1:0-4999 GCA_031418075.1 Actinomycetes bacterium | reverse complement strand
CGGGGTCGCGACCCCGCTCGCTGCCGGCGGCGAGGCCGATGCGGAGCTCGCACATTGGAACGAGCTCCGGGCCTGCACCGATCTGGCACCATGACCATCCCGACGATCACCTGGCGACCCTTTCGCCCCCGAACCCAGCCGCGGAGCCTCTGATGTCAAACGCAGCGCACTACGACGAGTTCGGGCTGTTCCACGAGAACGCCGAGGAGTACGGCCTCCCGTTCGATACCCCGCCCGTGGTGGCCCGTGAGTCCGCTGTGGTCGACGGTGGAACCCGGCGACTGAGTGCGCTGCGGTGGGGCAGCCAACCTGCCGAGATGGTCCTCCTGCATGGAGGCGCGCAGAACGCCCACACCTGGGACACCGTGGCGCTCGCGCTCGGTCGCCCGCTCGTCGCGATCGACCTCCCGGGCCATGGGCACAGCGACCACCGCGAGGATGGACCGTTCAGCCCCCGAGAGAACGCGGCCGACGTCGCGGTCGCCATCCGCGCGCTCGCGCCGGATGCAGGGATGGTGGTGGGGATGTCGCTCGGTGGGCTCACCGCCATCGCGCTGACTTCGGTCGCGCCCGAGCTCGTGCGGAAGCTCACCCTCGTCGACGTCACGCCAGGCGTCGACCGGGACAAGGCCGCACCCATCGCACAGTTCATCGCCGGCCCCGAGAGCTTCGAGTGCTTCGACGAGATCCTCGCCCGTACCGTCGAGTTCAACCCGACGCGCTCGGAGTCGTCGTTGCGTCGTGGGATCCTGCACAACGCGGTCCCCCGTGACGACGGCCGGTGGGTCTGGCGCTACCAGCGTCCGCGCCTCGCCGAGACGGCCGACATCCCGGCTGACTTCGCCACGCTCTGGGACGACGTGTCGCGCATCTCGGTGCCCGTGATGCTCACCCGCGGCGATGCCGCCGGCTCGGTCGTCGATGATGACGACACCGCCGAGCTCGTCCGGCGCCAGCCATCCGCCCGTATCGAGGTGGTAGCAGGCGCCGGTCACAGCATCCAGGGCGACCGGCCGCTCGAGCTCGCAGCGTTGCTCACCGAGTTCCTCCTCGCCTGAGCTCGGGACGCCTGAGCTCGGGACGCCCTGAGCTCGGGACGCCTGCGCTCGATCAGGCGGGCCGCAGGACGGTGGCCGTCGAGGTTGCGGCCTCGATCGAAGGCCACGAGTAGCGCATGGGCAGGAGCTCCCCCGCGGCCCACGTCGATTGCTGGTCCGCGAAGTGCGGGCTCGTCGCAACGCCAGAGGTGCCGAGCGGGACCACCCAGCGCGACGAGTCCCAGTCGGCGCAGTCGAAGACGTATCGGGCGACCGACGTCCCGGTGACGGTGAAGCCGTGCCCGACCGGGTGCCCCGCGCTCATCACCGTGTCGGACTCGCCGCCAACACCAATCCACGGCGGATCGAGCGTCGCGGCCCAGTCGGGGTGGATGTGCCCGAGCGGGTGCCGCGGCATCGCCCGGTGCAGCTTCCCCCATTGCCACGCGTCAACGACATCACCCAGGCCGGTGCGCAGCACGGCCACACCTTCCGAGAGCGCCCGGGCCAACAATGCGTCCCACCCGCCCGGATCCGCCACGAGGGTGGCGTCGTCGGCGGCGAGAAGCCCGGTCGCGAACACCCACATGCGCAGCTCCAGTGGGACGAACGTCGCGGTGGGTTCGTCGGGCAGCGGTGCTCGGACGGACGCGAGGCTCGGATGGTGCGCGAGGAGCCGACACGCAGCGTCGCGCACGACCATGTAGACGGCGGCCCCGGTCGACTCGGGCAGCATCTCGCGGTCCCAGCCTCGAAGCGCGTCGATGGCTCCGGCCTCCCAGGTGTCGCTCGCTACGAGCGCGAGGAGCCGCGGGACCCACACATCGGCCGCGAGGGATCTTCGGTCGCGGTGCATGTCGGCCATATCGCTGACCGTCGCCGGTCCGAGCGCATCCAGACGAGCGCGCACCCGGATCGCGCGATCGGGATGGGCGTAGTCGAGCCCGAGGTAGTGGGGATAGTCGTCGCCCACGATCCGCTGGTTCGCGGTGACGATGACGCCGTCGTCGGGATTCCGAGCCCGGGGCAGGTCGTCGTAGGCGACGACACCCTGCCAGTCGTGCGCGTCGGTCCACCCGGGCACCGGACCCCACGCGCTCGCCCGATCACGGACGGGGATCCGCCCGACAGTCCGGTACGAGATGTCGCCGTGGACGTCGGCGCTCACGAGGTTGTTGACCGGATCGACCCATCCCTCCATCACCGCTTCGAGCGCGTCGACACTCGACACCGCGAGCATCGGCGCAAGCACCGAGAGGCCCGTGCTCGGTTCGGTGAGCGCAGTCGATCGCAGCACGAGGTACGAGCCGGCGTCTGGATCACCGAACACGACCGGACCCCGCGCGGTCTCGTGGCACTCCACCTCGACGGATGCGCCCCCCCGGACCGCGACCACCTCTCGTCGCTCGGGTGTCCGTCCTGGCGAGGCCCGCTCCACGAAGAGATCCTGGTAGTCGCCGTTCCCGTTCGTGACGCACCAGGCGACGTGCGCGTTGTGTCCGAAGTGGGGAAGACCAGGCACCCCGACGAACGCGAGCCCGATGGCATCGAACATGTCGCAGACGAGATGGCACTGGTAATAGACGTTCGGAACCTCGAGGAAACGATGCGGGTCGCCGGCAAGGAGCGGCAGCCCTGACGCGGTGCGGCTCCCGTGGATCGCCCAGCTGTTGCTGCCGGTCGTCGGTTCGCCCTGCTCGGTCATCGCGTCGATCACGGGTCCGATGGACTCGGCTCCCCCGGTGCTCGGCCTGTCGATGCCGGAGTGGTCGAAGCGAGAGGGGTCGACTGCGAACAGCTCGGGTGGTGGGACGATGAGCGGGATGTCGCGCGGCTGGATGCCTTCGAGACGCGCAACGACGTCGGTACCGAGCGCGGCGGCGAGGCGGCCGCGCCAGAGCTTGCGCTGCCAGTTCGCGAACACGACGTGACGCACGAGGAAGACCGCGCAGCAGTCCGCCGCGGTCCACGGTTCGGGGCGCACCTGGGCTCGCTCCAGGTCGGGCGGGAGCGGTGCACCGAGCGCGAGGTACGCGTTGACGCCTGCCGCGTAGGCGTCGAGCACCCCGCGCGCATCTGGGTCCAGGGCCTCGGCCTCACGTTGGGCGGCCGGCCCGAGCCCGCACCTCCGGGTGAAGACATCGAACGCAACGGCACTCGGTCCGGCGACCTCGGCCCAACGTCCGAGTGCGCGTCGGCGGTCGTACTCGAGCTGACCGAGTCGATCCTCGGCCTGCACGAATCCCTGCCCGAAGAACACGTCGTGGGGGTGCTCGGCCCGGAGGTGCGGGATCCCCCACTCGTCTCTGCGCACGACGACGTCGTCGTGCAGCCCGACGACCCGATGCTCGTCCACCCTCGGCACGCTACGCGGTCATCCCGGTCGGGGCCGACCGCGTTCGGCTCGCCGGTCGCTCGGTTCCGCGCTTCGGGACCGGGTTCGGCGCGCGACGATGCAGGGATGCACGAGGACCACATCCGGTCCGCTCGACGGCGGCTCTGGATCGTCACCGGCGGCGGTCTCCTAGTCCTCACCTGCACCCTGGCCGCGGTCGTGTTCCCCATCGCCTGGCTCCTCGGCGCCGCGGCGAACTTGCTCGGCGCCGAGCTCGGTTACGGGTGGGGTCTCATTGCGTGGGCGGCATGGGTGAGCGTCGGGATCGCCGGCGCCATCGCCGGCGCCTCGTTCGCCTGGGCCCTCGTGCGGGCCGAACGGAGCGCATTGGAGTTCGTCCGCGCCTGGCCCGGTCCTCACTCGTCGCCCGTCCCTCCGCCGGCGATGCCCGAAGGCGTCGTCGAACGGGTGCAGAAGACCACCGACGTCTTGGCGCTCGCGACCGGGGTGCGCGCACCGAAGGTGGCGGTCGTCATCGACGATGTCCCGAACTGCCTGACAGTCGGACGGAGCCCAAAGACGGCGTGGATCGTGGTGACGACCGGACTCGTCGACGCGCTCGACCACCGAGAGCTCGAGGCGGTGCTGGCCTACGAGATCGGTCGGGTCGTCGAGCTGGAGGTCTCCCTCGACACCGTCGTCTACGCGCTCACGAACCGTGCGTTCGAGGTGTGGACCGCGGCCTTCTCGGACTTCGACGAGGTCGCGCTGCTTCTCATCCCCCTCAGCCTGCTCGCCGCACCGCTGTTCCTCGCATCGGTCGGGCTCCGCGCCGCCGTGCTCCGTTCGCGCGTGCGCCTTGCCGATGGGTTGGCGGTCCGCTATTGCCGCGACCCAGGCGCACTGGTCCGGGCGCTCCGCAAGATCCTCGACGACACCCATCAGGTCCGGCGCGGCGACCCCGCGAACGCGCACCTCTGGCTCGAGTACCCGCACTCCCGGGCGTCACGGTGGCTGCTCGGCACCCACCGCATCCTCCCGCGGCGCATCCGACGTCTGGAGCGGGTCGCAGGTGCGGGGAGTCCGCCGTCAACGTGAGCGACCCCCGACCAGTCGAGCGATCGTTCGAGGACGCGGCCTAGCGCGAGGCAGGCGCGCCGAGGGCGGCGATCACGTCGTCGATCGACGCGTGGTCGGCAGTGTGCTCGTCGACATGCTCAAAGCGCACGACATCGCCAGGACCGAACACGAACGTGGCGCCGAGCTGGTTGACGCGGGTGCCGGGCCGTCCGACGCGGAAACCCGCCCGATGGGCGCGACGCGACCCGGAGAGGCTGCGCAGGTCGAAGAGCAGCCGGAACAGGTTCACCCTCGGCATCGCGGCGGCACGCGCCGCGGCCGCGTCATCGTCGACGAGCACCAGGAACGGGATGCGGTCCCGCTCGACGAAGTCGGCGGCATACGCCCGGTTACCGGTCCCGATGGCGACGACTTCGGCCCCCAGCGCCTGGATGTCGTCGTAGCGGTCGCGCAACTGCGCGGCGTGCTCGCGGCAGAGCAGTCAGCCGAAGTGCCGGAGGAACACGACGATCGTCGGCTGGTCCCGCCAGGTGTCGGCGATGCGGCC
>JANOWV010000640.1:0-7578 GCA_031418075.1 Actinomycetes bacterium | reverse complement strand
GCACGTTCCGGGTGCTCGTGCAGGCCCAGATGCTCTTCTTCACCGGCGTGCACCTCGCCGGGCCCGACCTGACCCCCGAGTCGTTTCGGGCCGGGTTGTTCCGCTTCCCCGCCGACCGTCCGACGGAGGCACCGTTCCTCCACCTCTCGTGGGGCCGACACGGCATCTGGCCCCGCGCCGACGTCACGGGTGGTGACGATGCGACCGTGATCTTCTGGGACCCCGCTGCGCGTGGCCCCGACGAAGTCGGCAACGGCGGTGTCGGACTCTGGCGCTACGCACTCGGCGGCCGTCGGTACCTCCCCGGGGACTGGCCACGCGGCGACGTCGGCCTCGGCAACCGGGCCGCCTCCGTGACGATCCTCGACCGGCTCCCCGACGGCGCCGCGTCCCCGACCTATCCGTCGCCCATGGCGTCCGGCGCGCCCTAAAGCGTCGCGGTAGGGCGGACGCAGCGAGCCGGTAGCAACTAGCCGGAAGTGGCCGACCTCGGATCGACGTCGATCCAGGCACCGTCCACGAAGCGCCGGATCACGCGGGCAGGGTTCCCGACCGCAACGCAGTCGTCGGGGAGTGCGCCGGTGACGACCGAGCCGGCACCCACCACCACGTGGCGTCCGATCGTCGAACCCGGGAGCACGATCGTGCCGTGTCCGAGCCACGAGCCTGCTCCGATGTGCACGGGACGGGGTGGAGCGAACTGCTGGCCGATGGGAAGTGACCTGTCCTGGTAGCCGTGGTTCGCGTCCGTGATGTACACGTTGTGACCGGTGAACACATCGTCGCCGATCACCACCCGCTCGTGCCCGACGACACCGCTCCCCTTCCCGATCAGGCAGCGGTCACCGATGGTCACGACCTCGTCGACGCCGAGCTCGTGCTCGGGTGAGACCCCGGCCGAGAGGGTCGCGTACGGACCCACGATCGTGCCGGTGCCGATGCTGATGTAGCGCTCACCGAAGAGCGCGACCACGGGAAAGCAGATCCCGCTCTTCTCGCCGAAGCTCCGGAACCCGCGTCGCCGGGCGGCACGCGGCCCGATCGCCGCCCATCGCGACAGCCTCGTCCATCCCCCGCGCGTGCACGCGCCGATCAGCGCGCGCATGCAAGCATCACTCCGGCGGACCGATGACGACCACCGCGTCGCCGGTCGCGAGCTCGACAGTCGCGTTCTTCGCGGGATTGACCACGACGGCGGCTGGGTCGGACTCGGTCGCGGCGCGCCGGTAACCGATCGCCGTCTCGCCGCGCGCCAGTGCCGCGGCCACGATCTCGGCGAACTCCACCGGCCGTCCCGGTGCGACATACCACTCGCTCGGCTTCACGCCGATCGCGGAGCCGTGGGCGTCGAAGAGGTCGGTGAACACCGCGTCGAGCTCGGGGTTCTCGGACAGCTGCGCCATGAGGTAGCTGGAGAGCGCGTCGCTCACCACGAAGTCGTCCGCGCCCGTGGCCTGGGCCAGCTCCACGTCGCGGGAGTCGAGGATCTCGGCGACGACCCGGCTCGGGGGATGGCCAGCCACCTTGGCGCGGCGCTGGAGCAAGAGCATCGTGAGCAAGGTGCGGGCATCGCCCTCGGACTCCGTCATCCCGCCCCGGTACCCGAGGACGATCACGTGGTGGTAGTGGTGCTCATCGATCTGGGCCTCGAGGCGGCCCATGTCGTTGCTCGTGCTCACCACCGCGGCGGTGAGGTTCTGCAGCGCAGCGAGGTCGGCCGGGTCCACCTGGGCGAGATCCTCGTCGATGAGGATGTCAACGGCCGAGCCACTCGGAACGAATTCGTCGAGCTCGTCGAGCACCACGGCACCGATCGGGTTCCAACCCACGACGAGGATCCGCTGCGGAGTCGGATCCTTCACGGGAGCAACGACGACGTCCGGTGCGGTGACGGTGCGCAGGCTCGTGAACACCACCTTGTCGTCGTCCTCGGCGACCGCGATCACCGCGTCGCCGGGCCCGAACGTCGTGTCCATCGGCGGGTTCACTTGCACGCGGCCGTCGGCCGAGCGGATCCCGATCACCGAGGACGTCTCGAACGCGAGGAGCGAGTCCCCGAACGTCGCGCCTTCGAGCTCGGGAGCGACGTGGAAGTAGATCTCGTCGCCGTCGAAGTCGAGCAGTTCCTGGCACACGGCGCTGAGCCCGGACTGACGGCAGGCCTGTGCCGTGATCCGAGCGATGATGTCGGAGGCGCGCACGCACAGGACGCGCCCGTCGCCCGCGGCACCGAGTGCCGTGGCGATCTCGTGGTCGGACACCTCGGCGACGACAGTGCGCCCGTTGCCACCCGTTGCCACGAGCACCGCAAGGACCGCCTTCACGATCTCCGCGTCGCCACCCGATTCCTCGACCTCGCCCAGCACCACGACCGAACGCGCGTGCGCGACGTTGACGATCGAGAGGTCGTGGAGGGAGGCGGGTTCGCCCGTCCGGCAGACGAGCCGGGTCTTCAGCTTGCCGCCGACGCGGGTGCGCAGCTCCTCCTCCATCTCGGTCTTCTCGCGGTCGGCGAGCACGACGATGCACGAGTCGGACTGGTTCTCGTTGGCGACGCAGATCTCGGACACGATGGTGAAGATCCTCGGAGACCAGCCCAGGATCAGGGTGTGGCCGTACTCCACGACGAAGCTGCGGCCCCGACGTAGGTCCTGGATCTTGGTGTCGATAGCCGCAGCGATGATGCCGATCAACGCGCTAGCGAGAAAGATCCCGCCCAAGGTCACGAGCAACGCGACGATGCGCAGCGCCCACCCGTTGTCGCCGCCCATGGTCCCCGGGTCGATGACGCGCAGCATGCTCTGCCAGAACGCTTCGATGAACCCGACGTTCGCATCGTTGATGCGCACTCGGAAGGTCGCGAGCACGAGCGAGGCGATGAGGATCAGCGCGACGGTCATGCTCGCGAGCCACACGATCACGGCCATCGGCCCACGCGAGAACGCGGTGTCCATGCGGTATCGGAACCGCTGACCCCACGTCGCCTCGCCGTGGGTGCGGGTCGTGCGGACTGACGACGAGCTGGTCGGTCGCTGCGCCACACCTCGGAACGCCTGGGTCTGACGGCCTTGCTTCATGGGCATCGCCCTCTCCACCGGATTGCACTCGGGGGCAATTCCACGGCCAAAATCTATCGGAGGTAGTCGCGGGGCTCCTCACTGATCTGCGAGGCTGCAGACATGCCTGGAGCACCTGTTCGCATCGGAGTCCTGAGCGACTATCCCACCGACGACGGCGGCGCCGCGTCCGAGACCGCACTGCGCCTCGGATTCGCCGAGCTCGGCGCGCGGCTCGACCGCGATGTCGAGCTCCTGGCCTGTCCGGTCGCCGGCCTCCCCTACGGCAGCGAGCACGGGGTCGTACGCGGATTCCGCGACCTCGTCGACTCCGGCGCGGTGGCCATCGTCGGGCCCGCCATCAGCGACAACGGACTCATCGTCACCCCCCTGTGCGACCAGGTCGGGATCGCGAGCATCAACTACACGGGCGGCGAGCGCACCCGGGGCCACTTCGGCTTCCACTACCAGGTGGGGTCGCTCGAGGAGGAGCCTGCGGTCCTCGCGGCGCGCCTGCTCGCCCGGGGGCTTGTGCGCCCGGCGCTGATCCACGACCACTCTCCCGTCGGGCGTCGCTACGCGGAGGGCTTCGACGAGGCCGCCGCGAGCATGGGGCTCGACCTCACCGGTCGTATCGCCATCACACCGCTCGCCGAGGACGTCACGCCCGCGCTCACCCGGCTCCGGACCGGCGAGCCCGACTCACTCGTCTACCTCGGCCTCGGGGTCACGTCTCGCCCGGTCGCGCTCGGGCTGGCCGAGCTCGGATGGGAGCTCCCCGTCGTCGCGAACTCCGCCCTCATGTTCGGCTACGCGCGTCCCGAGTGGCGCGACGGCTGGGCGGGCTGGGAGTACATCGACGCGATCGCCGACGACAACGAGACGCGCCGGGCGCTGGCCGGAAAGGACGCCGCCACGGCAGCGGGCCCGGTGGGCTGCGCCCTCCACGACATCGGTCGGCTGATCGGCGAAGCGCTCGTGCGCACCGAGAACCTCACCCGTGCCGACGTGCGCGATGCGCTCGAGCGCATCAAGCTTCTCCCTGCCGCCTGTGGGACCGAGGGCACGAAGATGGGCTTCGGCAACTACGACCACGCCGCGCTCACCGGTACCTACCTCGTCCTCCGGGAGTGGCGCGACGGGAAGAGCATCCAGGTGGACGCGTGAGCGTCGGCGTCACCAGGTGACCCCGACACACCCTCCGATCGCGGCGCCGCTCGGCGACATCCTCACCGAACGGCTCGACCTGCGCCGATTCGTCGCCTCGGATCTCGACAACCTCGCCAACGTGTTCGCGCATCCGGAGGTGTGGCAGTTCCCGTACGGCCGCGCGTTCACCCGCGCCGAGACGCGGGCGTTCCTCGACGCGCAGATGCAGGAGTGGGACGACTCCGGCTTCGGCTGCTGGGCGGCGCGCGAACGTTCGTCGGGCGAGCTGCTCGGCTACGTCGGCGTCTCGGTGCCACGGTTCCTCCCGGAGATCCTCCCCGCGGTCGAGGTCGGCTGGCGGTTCGCACCGTCGGCCTGGGGCAAGGGATACGCGGCCGAGGGTGCGCGTGCCGCGCTCGACGAGTCGTTCGGGACCCTGGGGCTCGACGTCGTGTGCTCGGTACCGCAGGCCGACAACCCGAGCTCGGTGCGGGTCGCAGAGCGTCTCGGGATGCGGCTTGTGCGTCAGGTGGCGATCCCGGCGAACGAACGGCGCAGCGCGCTCGAGGCGCTCCTCTTCGAGGTCACGCGCGAGGAATGGTCCGGCTGGGTGCAGTTCCCGGCGTCGGGACGTGCCGTCGATCTGGACGAAGATCTCGGGTGATGGCGAGCAGGGTGCGAGTCGGAGCAGGTGTCGGGCGAGGGCTCGTGCTCGCGCTGGTATTGGGCCTCGGAGCTGGCATCCTCGGCGCGAGCCACGCGTTTCGATGGATCCCACCGTGCGGGGAGACGCCGGGTGTGACCGTGCGGATCCGCAACGACGACCTGGGTGCCACGGCGCCGAACCGTGTCTACGAGGTCACCGCGGTTGCGATGTCGACGACCGACGTGGAACGGATCCGAGACGCGGTCGGCCTCGCCGGAGCGGTGGTCGTGACGCCCAGCGGCTTTCGCGTCGATCGCGAGGGGTTCGAACCGCTCGAGATCTCTCGAAGTGCCATTGGCTGGGCGATCTCCGGCAGCGTCGGGCGCGAGATCAGCGCGGAGCTCCTCGCTGATCGACGGGAACCGCGCGGGAAGCGAACGGCGGAGGTCGTGGCGCGGCGGCTCGTCGAACGTCTCGGAATTTTGACCGACGGATGGAGGTCGGAGACATCCGAGCTCCCCGGACGTGGGGTACCCCGGAGTGTCGAGCTGACGCCGGCGCTCGATGGTCGACCGCTCCCCTTCACGATCCCACCTTGGGGGGTCGACGTGTATGCGAACGGCAGACTCGCTTCCTTCCACGGCGATCTGTCCTCGATGACGCGCGTGCACGGGGCCCGGATCCTCGACCCCCGGACGATCGCGCGGGCGCTCACGAACCCCGAACGCCCCTACGCGACAGAGGCGCTGATTCTCCGATCACCCACGAAGCGTGACCCCACCCCCCTTGTCGTACCGCTGATCTCGGACGCCCCACCAGGAATTCGATGCGCCGGAACCTGGTACGGATACACGCCCTATGCGGCGATCCTGTCCGGGCGGATCGCCTCCGAGCGAACGACCCGCAGGCAGCAGTTCCGAGTGGACTACGAGATCACTGCTGTGCGCACGACATTTGCATTCGTTGCCGCCAGCCGCCGAACCTCGACGCTCCTCGTCGCGCCGGCGTACGAGTTCGAGGCAATCGCCCGGATCGCGGGGCGGCCCGAGGAGCACGTGACCATAGGGCCGGAGCTCGCGGTCGATCCGGAGGAGGTGCTGGCGTCGGTCGCGGCCGCGCGATCCCGACCCTGACGACGACCCTCATCGCGATCTCAGCGCCGTCCGTCGAAGTGTGGGCAGCCCACGGTTGACTGTCACACCCCCGTGGTTGAGTGGGGGCATGTTCGATCAGGTTCGCTCCGTGCGCGAGACCCTCACCGAGGTAGCCGACGCGCTCGAGCCCGGGGTGTTCGACGGGCCGGGCGCGGCGCGCATGGTGCGCGAGCTCGCCCGGGTGGAGCACCTCGCCGCGGCGGCGAAGACGCTCATGGTCGCTCGGGTCGAGGAGACGAACGTGTGGCGGACGGGTGGGCACCGCTCGGTCGCCCATTGGCTCGCGCGGACCACGTCGGTGAGCCTCGGCGAGGCGATCGGTGCCGTCGAGACCGCGGCCCGCCTCCCCGACTGCCCGCGCACCGAGGAGCACCTCCGCGCGGGCCGCCTCTCTCCGGTGCAGGCCCGCACGATCACCGATGCCGCCGCAGCAGCGCCCGAGCGCGAAGCCGACCTCCTCGCGGTAGCGGCCACCGAGACCGTGTCGCAGCTGCGCGATGAGTGCCGCACCGCGAAGGCTGCGGCCACCAACGACACCGACACCGCCCGCCGCGCCCACGCGCAGCGACGCTTCCGACCCCTCGGCGTCACCGACGGCGTGTGGCGCGGCGAGATCGCCGGTCCCGTCGCTGCCTGCGGCGAGCTCCTCGCCGCGCTCGAGCCGTTCGCCGAGGTCGCGTTCCGCACCGCACGCGCCGACGGGGGCCACGAGCCCGCCGAGGCGTACCGATTCGATGCTCTCCTCGGCCTCGCCCGCGCGAACAACGGAGGCGCTCGGGGCCAGCCGACCACGAAGCGCGGGCCGAACGCGCTGCTGCACCTCCACGCCGACGTCTCCGGCCTGCGCCGCGGCCGTCTCGATGCCGGAGAGCGATGCGAGATCCCGGGTGTCGGTCCGGTGCCGCTCGCCGACGCACGAGCCTTGCTCGGCGACTCGCTCCTCACGATCGTGCTCACCAAGGGCGTGGCCGTCACCACCATCGCCCACGCGGGGCGCACGATCCCCGCCGCCATCCGCCGCGCGCTCGACGCCCGTGACCAGCGGTGCCGCGTCCCCGGCTGCGGGGTCCGCGACCACCTCCAGATCCACCACATCGAGTCCATCGCCGACGGCGGCATCACCACGCTGGAGAACTGCGTGAAGATCTGCTCGTACCACCACCGCCTCATCACCCACCACGGCTACGAGCTCCACTGCGTCGGCGACACCACGTACTCCTGGCACACACCGACCATCGGCGACGCCCAGCGGGCGCCGCCCCGCGCAGCTTGATCGGACGACCCGATCGGGCGACCTGATCGGCGACCTGATCGGTGGAAACCCGAGAAACCCGGGTGCACGCAGGGTTTGCTCGGCATCCGCTTGCTGTCACACCCGCGTGGTCCTGTGACAGTGGACGAAGGGAGCCCACCATGACCGCACTCGAGATCCTCACCGACCCGGCCTCCGGCCCCGACGCGCAGTTCGGCGACGCGCACCTCGACGAGACGCCGCTCGTGCGGTGGGAGCCGTGCGCGACGTTCGCCGGCCCCGAGCCGGACACCTGCGCGACCTGCGGCTGGCTCGCCGACG
>JANOWV010000639.1:0-2996 GCA_031418075.1 Actinomycetes bacterium | reverse complement strand
AACGACGACGCGCACCGGGCAGGACTGGCCGACGCGCTCATCGTCGCGGGAACGTTGCCGGCGCTCGCGTTCTTCTGGATGATCATCCCGCCGTTGCTGGCGCTGGTCGTGGTCGGCGGCGTGCTCGGCACGAGCCCCCGCCTCCGGACCGCATGATCGGTTCCCGCTCCAGTCGATCAAGCGTGCTCGTTGCGGCAACCGTCGTAGCGACGCTGTTCTGTGCCGCCGGTCCCGCAACTGCGACCCCATCGCTCACCGCGAAGCAGTTCCGCAAGGCGGCGAACGCCACGTGCCGCGCGGCGTTCAAGGCTGTCGATTCGAGCTTCGGCAAGCACTTCGAAGGTCTCTCGGAGGGTGAGACCCCGTCGCTCGCTTCGATTCGCGAAGCCGTCGCAGAGATGATCGAGATCCTGCGGGACGCGACCGACGACATCAAAGTGCTCGACGGCCCCAAGGGATACGAGCGAAAGGTCGCGGGATTCCTGGCGGAATTCGAACGAGTCGTCGCAGAGTTCGAGGGCGACCCGGAGGCGATGTTTGCGGCCGAGCTGCGCAGCTACCCGTTCGAGGATCCCGACGCGATCGCGCGGCGGATCGGTCTCTCTCGCTGTGCGCAACGGGGCTGAGCGAGCCGGCTGACGACCTTCCAGGGGCTGCTCGGCGTCGCGGGCTCGGTTGCGAATCACCGCGACCGCTCGTCCGACGCGGCCTTCTGAATGATCATCCCGCCAGAGCGCGCGCTACCTCCGAGCGGTGCAGACCCAGCCAAGGTCGTAGTCGCCGAGCGTGATGTCCGTGAAACCCGCCGAGCGCAGCCGCGGCTCGAGGTGCTCGGGGGGGATCGGGTTGTAGGTGTCGCCTTCGTGGAACGCGTCGAGGGCGTCGCGTGGGGCGCTGTCGGCCGCGACGAGCAGTCCACCTGGTCGGAGCACGCGCGCGAGCTCGGAGAAGATCCGATCCTGCAGCTCGACGGTCGGGACGTGGTGCAGCATGTTGAACGACGTGGCCCCGGTGAACCGGGCGTCGGGGAGGTCGAGGTCCGACGCGTCGGCGCAGAGCACGGCCACGTTCGTGCCATCGAGCCGGGCATCGAGCGCGGCGGCGAGGTCGGGATCGATCTCGACCGCCGTGAGGTGCGCAGTCCGCTGCCGCAGCACGTCGGTGGTGAATCCTGGCCCCGGCCCGATCTCGAGGACATCGTCGCCCAGGTCGCGCCCATCGAGGGAGGCCGGGATCACGAGCTCCTCCACCATCTGACGCCACTCAGGACTCGCGCAGAACTCGAGGTGGGCTGCATTCATGGTGCGCTCCGCGCCGCATGGCGGATTGCGTCGATCGCGGCATCGGAGGCCCGCTCGGTCGCAGACTTCGAACCTTCGGCCAGCCGGGCCAGGTGCGGGATCTTCCAGGGCTTGCGCGCGAGGTACTTCAGGACTCCCTTGAGGTCCCCGCCTCCGTCCGGTCCTGCCATCGCGAGCACTCCGGCGTCGACGGTGTCGTCATCGCCGCGGTCGCTGATCGCCCGGAACGCACACCACGGCATATCGCGTCGTTGACATACCGCAGCGATCGACGCGGTCTCCATGTCGAGGCCGACGACATCGGTCTCGATGAACCGGGCGATGTCGTCGGGCTCGTAGCCGAACTGGTCCGACGTGATGATCGTGCCGCGGGCGATCCCGTCACCGAGCAGCGTCGGTCGGTAGGCCGCGCCACCGTCGCCGTCGAGCACGACTGCCGGGATCACGAGATCGCCGATGTCGACCGTGGGGCCGACTCCCCCGGCGATCCCCACGACGATGACGTGATCGACGGCAAACGCATCGAGCACCGTCTCGGTCGCACGGATCGCGGCCGCGGTTCCGATGCCGGTGATCGTCGCGACGACTTCGATCCCGTCGACGGTCGTCTCGTGGACCCTGATCCCGTCGTGCTCGCGTGGTTGGAGGTCGAGCTTTCGCACGAGCGGCGCGAGCTCGGGTTTCATCGGCGCCATGAGCGCGATGCGCATTGGTGCTCCCGTCAGTGAGTGGTGTAGTCGATGACCCCGGCGTCCCTCGTCCCCACCGCGAAGCAGAAGCAGTGGATCGGGTCGTCGCCGATGGTCTCGAGGCTGTGGACCGCGTCGGGCGGGATGTAGACGAGATCGCCAGGGCCGATCTCGCGCCGTTCGTCGGACACGACCATCGTTCCTGCGCCGCGCATCACGAAGTAGAACTCGTGCGTGGGGTGCGTGTGTGGGAACACCGCCGCGCCGGGCGCCACCTCGAACTCGTTGGCGAGCTCCAAGTAGCCGCCGTCGGTCAGGTCCTTCATCTCGCGGGGTCGGATCATCCACCACACGGGGACGGTCCCGTTGTGCTCGACCTCGGGCTCGACCTCGGCGATCGACCGTACGTCCACGTTCGGAACCTCCTGGAAAGCCCGGGATCTCGGGCCACGAGCATGCCCCATGGAACGTGGGTCCGGCAGGTCTCGTGCGCCGCGTCAGGCTGGGTTCAGGTCGGGCGGCGCATGCTCCGTGCGGTGGCTTCGACGCCACCACCCCCCAACACGAGAAGAAGGAGCACCACATGAAGGTAGGGAAGAGGTTCGTCGCAGCCGGAGCGGTGGCGGTCGTGGCGCTGGCCGCCGGCACCGGCATCGCCGTGGCAACCGGAGGCGACGACAACGCCACGGACACCCCCATCACAGGTGCTGCGCTCGAGCAGGCGAGCACCGCGGCGGTCGACCATGTCGGCGGTGGCACGGTGACCGGGACCGAGATCGACGACGAAGAGAGCTATTACGAGGTCGAGGTCCGGCTCCCCGACGGCTCCCAGGTCGACGTGCAGCTCGACCAGTCGTTCAACGTGGTCAGCCAGAAGGTCGATCGCGGCGGCCAGCACGAGGCCGGCTGAGTCAGACCCGACCAGCCCCCAGGAGGGACCCCGGGCTCCGGCTCGGGGTTCCTTCGCGCGGCAGCCGAGGCGTTCGCCGTCGTCGTCGCCTGTAGG
>JANOWV010000638.1:0-2282 GCA_031418075.1 Actinomycetes bacterium | reverse complement strand
CGCGGGTGCATCAGCTGATGGATCCCGTTCGGGCGAACGTGATCCATCAGCTGGTACGTCTTGAGCACGGCGGACGAGTAGTTCTTCGCGGTGGCCCAGTTCCCATTGCCCATGTCGGTCCACGTCGGTGCCCACCCCTTGGCGAAGAAGGTGTCGAAGTTGCGGGCCGCGGTCGACGGGTCGCTGCCGTACCAGTACGGCGATGGCGGATATGCGAGCCCCGAGGTGCGCGACGTGGGGTCGGCGTAGTTCTTGAGGTGCTGGATCTGGGCCCGGATGCCGTCGCGCGGGGTCGGGTAGCGCCGACCGGTGGAGCAGCTGTCGCACCAGCCCATCCCCGCGTAGTTGTTCGAGGGCGAAGCATTGAACCCCGCCGTCTCGACGACCGCCTGCGCGAACGCGAGGTCACCGCGCACCCCTTCGGCCTGGCCCTCCTCGACGAAGGTGTTCGCCAGATCGTCGATGCTCGTCTCGATTCGCGTCTTGTAGCCCTTGGCCTTGATCCAGCCCGCCATCTGCGGCCCGGTCAGGATCGTCGGCCCGAGCACCGGCTCACCGCGAGCGCGGAGAGCGCTTATCGTGTTCGCGCGCTCGAGGGCCGCGTTCGCCGCCGCGACCTGCTCCGCAAGCGCGGCCTGTTGCGATGCAAGCGTCGCCTCGAGGGCGGCAAGGTCAGCCTGTTGACGTGCGAGGTCCACCTGCTGCGCATCGAGCTGGATCTTCGTGGCCTTCAGCTCCGCGGTGCTGGCCTTCAGCCGGACGATGTTGTCGCCATCCTGTTTGGCGGCGGCGTCGGCCAGCACCCTTCGGCGTAGCTGGGCGAGGTCGGGGTCGAAGTCGATCGGACCGTAGATGGCCGCGGGACCACCGGCCGCGTAGACCGCGGCGGCGCGCTCGCGGACGGTCTGGCGCAGCGCACGAGTCTGGGTCTGGAGCTGGGGGATTCGGGCCAGGAGGTCGGCGATGCCTGCCTGTACCTGGGCGACCTGAGCTGTCAGCTCGACCTGGCGGGCCTGGGTCTCGGCCAGCTGGTTCGCCGAGGCGTGGGCCGCGGCCTGCGCGTCCTGCACCTGTTGGCGTGCCTGCTCGATCTCGGCGTCGAACGGATCCGTCTGCGCGTGGACGGGCGATGCGGGCACCGCAGCCAGAGCTGTCCCCACGAAGAGCGCGACGACAACCACTTTCCGGAGGAACATGACCCGACCAGGCTAGACACCATCCTCCCCATCCACAACATCGCCCCTTCCGGGCGAGCGGCTCGGGGGACTCGGAAACGGGGCGATCAGTGGTCTCCGGGGGCCATGTAGAACCACATCGTCTGGCTGGCCCCGGTGTCGCGCATCGTCGCCCGGGCCTCCAGGACGACCTTGCCGGCCTCCGTGTGGTCGAGGAACCAGCGGGTGCCCGCCCACGCGCTCGGCGCATGGTCCATCAACCCGAGCGCGGCGGTCTCGTAGTAGCCACGGATGTCCTGGGAGACGCGCGCGGGGATGCCGGGGATGCCGGCTTCCTTCCAGGGTGTGCCCTCCACGATGCGGATGAACGCCTCGATCGCGTCGGGGATCTGGTCGGCATCGACCACCCGGCTGGCCCCCATGTGGTTGCCGTACTTCTCGACGGCGCGGTCGTAGGCCTTGCGGATCCCGCGGGCCTCGTCGACCGCCGGGTGAGCGTCGGGGTCATGACGCGGCGGGAGGGTGCACGCTGCGACCTCGGCGCCGTCGTCGGCGATCGACTCGGGGAACACTTCGAAGACGGGTTCGGTCGCGTCGAGCAACGAGAACGCATGGGCGAGGACCTGATGCTGGAACCCGGGGTCGCCGGGCTTGCCGAGTGGGCGTCCGAGCGGGAAGTCGCACCAGAGGCCGCGCGGCGGTGCCGTGTTCTCGATCTGCTTGCGCATCGAGCCGAGTGCGACCGTGGCGAGGCCTTCGGCCTCGAAGACGTGGGCGAGCGTACTCACGGTACGCGTGCACAGCGGTCAGACGGGGGTGAGCAGCACGACGTCGACGCCCTGCTCCTTCAGCCACTTCCCACCTGCCGGCCCGCTGTCCATGCGGACGCCGGCGAGGTCGAACTGGTTGCCCGCGTACGCCATGTGCTGGTCGGAGACCCGCCCGATCACGCCGCGCTCGGCCAGCTCGTCGAGACGATCGACGGGGAAGACCGTGTTGATGTCGTAGGCGAAGCCCACTGCGTCGAAGTTGGGGCGCCAATGCCCGGTGACGTAGTCGCGTCGGTGCCCGTCGAGGATCCGGTAGCCGGTGTCGACGGGCGCGAAG
>JANOWV010000637.1:0-5728 GCA_031418075.1 Actinomycetes bacterium | reverse complement strand
CCTGGGCACGCAACGTGATGTACTCACGGCGACGTTGCAGGAGGAGCCCGAACACGAAGATCGCGATGGCGACGATCGCCATGGCGAGGGCGAAGGCGGAGTCGAGGTCGACGAGTCCGGCGATGTTGAGCGCGGCCAGGCTGGACTGATCCCGCGCGAACGCGGTTGCGCGCGTGTCGAGCTGGAGGTCGTCGACGGCGGCGGGTCCCTGTTGGAGCGAGGTGACCGCCTCGTGCAGACTTGCGTCGCTCTCGCCATTGGCGGCGGCGAGGAAGAAGTCCGGCTCCTTCGTCGGAACCGTGGCGGTGTGCTCGTCGATCGCCATCACTGCGTCGGCGCCGTCGGGAAAGCCGGGGAATCGTTCGAAGAGTGCCGCGATGTGGAGCTCGATCTCGACCTGTTCGGCCGTGGCTCGAGCGAGGAGCACCTTGAGGGTGTCACCGGGCTTGGCCTTGAGGAAGGCGGCCATGTCGGTGCTCACGAGCACCGCAGTCGGGTCGGTGTGGAGCGTCCGGAGCGCGGTCGCGGCGTCGCCCGAGGGGAACTGGGCGTCGGTGATCGGTGAGACGGACGCGAAGGTGACGGGATCGATCGCGGCGAGGTTCGCCGGGTCTGATGTCCGGGCACTCCGCAGGATGACGTTGCTCAGGCCATAGATCACCGGGGTCGCGCCGGCAACGCCGCGTGTCTCGAACGTCGCTACGTCATCGACGGTGTATCGCCGCTGCGAGGTCGGGCTCGGGGTTATGCGGAGGTCGGCCCCGTTCGCGAAGCGGGCGTCGACGACCTTGGCCGCGTCGTAGGAAGCGGTGAACGCGGCGAGGCTGACCGCGAGCGCCACGATCAGCGACACGACGATGGCGCCGTTGCTGATGGCCCATGGCCGCCGTCCGACGTTGCGCCTGAACAGGGCCGGCAGCACTCGGCCGACCGAGGGCGACGACCGCGGTTGGCTCCGGGCCAGGATCGTTCCGAAGAGCCGGGCCGCGAGCAAACTTCCGGTGATCCAGACCGCAACGGGCAACACGAGGAGGTCGAGGTTGAGCTCGACGGCCCGCCCGAAGTACACCGATCCCGGGGCGCCGGCGAACGCGTCCGAGCGGAGGGCAACGGCGGTTCCAACGGCGACGATGGCAACCCCGATGATGTCGAGTCGGATCCGACGCCACAACGGCGCACGGTTGGTCAGCTCGGCGCGGTCTTCGTTGATCTCGCGGTCGATGGATCGCCGACCGGTGGTGTAGAGCGCAAGTCCGGTCGCGAGGAAGCCCCCGACGGTTCCGAGCAGTGCCGAGGTGAGGAGACTCGAGGTGCTGGCGCGTTCGATCGATCCGCGCCCCAAGATGGCTGCCGAGACCACGTAGCCGGCTGCGAGCCCGATGACGGATCCGGCTCCGGTGAGCAGCGCGGTGCGGAGGGTGAGCATGCGCCGCAGATGTCGACGGCTCGCACCCCGGATCCTGAGCGTGGCTTGCTCTCGACGTTGCGCTTCGGCGAGGACATTCCCGGCGTACGCAGCGAGCATCGCCGCGAGGAGCAGGCCGGGAAGACCCAGGAACACGAACAGGCGCTTGGCGACGTCGGCGTCGGCGGCAGCGACGGCAAGAGCGTTGGAGATGTTGTCGAGGAGGTAGTCCTGATGCGCGGCAACGCGGCTGACGGCGGCGGCGATCGTCTTCGTCTCGATCACGGCCGTGGCGGGGTCGGCGTCGAGGAGATCGCGCCGGAGGCGGATGTCGATCTCACGGATGGGCGGGCTCTTGAGTCGGGCTCCGCGTTGGGCGACCGCCCGCTCGAAGGCCGGGAAGACGCTGTCCGCGAACCTCGCGGGAGACACGATGACGGCATTGCGGGTGTAGATGAAGGTCTCGAGGTCCCCTCCTCGACGGCTGGAGAAGAGGGAACGGGAACGGGAGAGATCGGCGATCCCGGTGACGGCGAGGTCGATCGTGGAGCCATCCGGGAGTCCGACGGTCACGCGGTCCCCGATCGCGATGCCGAGCGCGTTCGCGGCTTCCGCGCTCACGGCGGCGCCGTCGGTGCTGAGCGTGCCGGAGACGATGTTGATCGTGGCGTCGCGATTCGCGTAGGTGTCGTCGAACCCGAAGATCTTCGCCGGGCCGGCTGCGATGGTCGAGCCAGCGGTCAACGTGTCGGAACCGAGGTCGGCGATCGAGAGCTGGGTTGCCCACTCCACCCCGCGCGTCCGACCGATCTTACGGACGAGCTCTTCGAGCGAGACCAGCGCCGGCTCGTTGGCCCTGATCGGGATGACCGATTCTCGGCTCGAGAAGGAGGACGCCACCGTCGTGTCACTCACGGCACTGCCGGTCCGCGCCTCGACGAGATAGGTGAGGCGATGACCTCCACCGACCGCGACGGTCCCGAGATTCAGGCCGGTCTTGCCGAGCCCGTGCGCGAATGGGTTCCCGTCGACCCCGGTGATCGCAGTGCCGTCGATCGCAGCGGAACCGGGTACGAAGCGAAGCCGGGAGCCGGGCCGCGAGCGCACGGTGACCTCGTTGACGGAGAGCTCTCCGGTGTTGCGGATCTCGAGCTCGACGCGAGCCTGGTCGCCCGCCGTCAGTCGGGCGGCGTCGAAGGACTGGGTGAGGGCCAGCGTGTTCCCGACGCGCTCGGTCACGATCCGCTGCATGTCGATCGGCAGCGGCGCGACGGCGCGTTGGGTCATCGACGCCGACAGACCGTCGACGAAGAAGAGGACGCCGCAGACCAGACCGACTCCGAGGATCACACCCACCATCGTCGACAGGGTGCGCCGAGGGTTGCGGAAGAGGTCGGCGAGTACGTACCTACCCAGCATTTGTCGCCTCCGCCGTCACGTCGGGCCGGGCCATCTGGACGACTCGGTCGACGTGGCTCGCGATCTCGGGATCGTGGGTCACGATCACCAGGGTGGCGCTGATCTCGCGCTGCACCTCGGTAAGGAGATCGATGACGACGCGCGCGGTGTCGGCGTCGAGCGCGCCGGTCGGCTCGTCGGCGAGGATCACTGCCGGTCGGTGGACGATCGCCCGCGCGACGGCCACGCGCTGGCGCTGGCCTCCCGAGAGCTGATCGGGGAGACGCGCTCGAAGTGCTCCGAGTCCGAGGCGCCGGAGCACCTCGGACGGGTCGCTGTGGGAGCCCGGGTCGTCGCGGCGACAGATCGCGAGCTGGAGCCCGACGTTCTCCTCGACGGTGAGGTGCGGGAGGAGGTTGTCGGCCTGGTACACCATTCCCAGCGCCCGTCGCCGAAATCCCAACCGATCGTGGGCGGAGAGCTCCGAGACGACGACGGATCCGATCTCGACGGTGCCGCGCGTCGGCAGGGCCAGCCCGGCCAGGAGGCCGAGGAGCGTGGACTTTCCGCAACCGCTCGGGCCCATGACCGCGAGGCTCGTGCCCCCGTCGACGAGGACCTCACCGATCTCGAGCGCTCTGACCGGGCCCGCTTCCGTCTCGTGGTCGACCACGAGGTCGCGAGCGATGATCGCGTTGGCGACGGTCACCGGGGGTGCACCCCGAAGCCGTCGATCGAGTAGCGGCGCTCCACGAGGTCGGCCAGCGTGACGTCATGGGTGACGTACAGCACGGCGAAGTCGGCTGCGAGGACTTCGTCGACGACGTGGGCCGCGGTCTCGCCATCGAGCTGGGCCACCACTTCGTCGGCCAACAGCAGGCCCGGGCGGTTCGCCATCGAGACCGCCAACGCGACTCGCTGGGCTTCGCCTCCGGAGAGCCGACGGGGTTGATGGTTCGCGCGGGAGGCGACCCCGAGGAGCTCGAGGAGCTCGAGCGCTCGCGTCCGCACCGCGCGCCGCGAGCGGGGCGCGCCGAACGCGAGGGCGAGCTCGACGTTCTCGCGAGCCGAGAGGAACGGGATGAGGTTGTCGGATTGCAGGGCAATCCCGATCCGCTCGGCTCGGAGCCGAGCGCGGGCTCGTTCGTCGAGGTCGCTCATCGCGACTCCGTCGATCTCCACGGTCCCCGAGTCCGGACGGAGGAGTCCGGCGATGAGCGCGAGCAGCGTCGACTTCCCGCAGCCCGAAGGGCCGATCAAGCTGACCTTCTCCCCGGGGAGGATCGTGAGCTCGACGTCGTGGAGCACCGGGGTCTCATCGTCGGGCGGGCCGAACGACTTCGATACCTTCTGCATGCGCACGATCGGTGCCGCGCTCATGGTGATCTCGTCGACAGCGGCGCCGAGCCGTACACGTCCGATGACGTCTCGCGCGCGTGCACCTCGAGGTCCAGCACGGTTTGGCTGGCCTCGGCGAGGCCCGCGGGGCTGAGCTCCAGGAAGTTGAGCAGCGTGAAGCGGTCCTGGTGCAGGCTCGCGTCGAGGGGGATGTTGTTGATCACACCGACACCCGGCGCGTAGACTTGTTCTCGTTGTCGGGCGCACCGACGTTGCCCTCCTGGACGATGCGGACGTGCTTGTAGCAGGCGAAGGCCACGCACGTTCGGGCGCCGACCGCGACCGGTGCGCCCACGGAGGCGGTCTCATCCGGTGCCGACGAGATGCACCACGATGGCGTCTGGAGCGTGACCTCGGCGGGAGCCAGGACACCGACCTTCGATCCGCCGCCGGACCCGAGCCAGGCGCTATCGGTGTTCGTGTACTCGCCGCCCTCGTAGTCCTCGGTGTAGCCACCGAGGATCCAGACGTTGCGGTCGGTGTCGAGGGCCATGTAGTCCATCCCGACCTGGCTCACCTCGCCCGAGTCGGTCGACTCGTCCAACATGGCGATCGTCGGAACCCCGTCGATGACCCGGATGACATCGGTCATGGTGCTGATGACCTCGTGCGGCACGACTCGCTGACCGACCTCGGTCGTGCCGCCGCGCACCCATTGCAGACCGGGCCGGAGAGGATGGAAGGGATTGGTGTCGAGCGTCGGATCGACGAAGTTGGCCGGAGCGAAGGGGAAGGAGGTTCCGCAGTTTTGGTTCGGGCCGGCCGTCTTCGAGGCATCCCCACCCGCTCCGCCCCCGCACGAAGCCGCAAGGGCGATGACCGCAAGGGCGAGGCCGCGCGGTCCGAGCCGGCGACGACGGGTCCGGGCCTCGGATCTCGGTCTCATGGGGACGGAACACCCTCCATCGATGGCACACCTTGGATCGGCCTGCAGCGTCCGCGACGATGCCTGACTGCAGGCTGAACAGGCGACGCACCGTGATCTGGTCGATTCGACCCCGCCGAGGTTGGGCGCCGTTGACGACGACTGGCACTGCGGTGGGAGTATCGGCAACCGAAGAGCGTGTGGAGCGTTTGCTCCGGGTGTCGGCGCTAACCCGCCAGGTCGAGGAGCACGGCGATCGTCTCACGCACCTGCGCGACGACCGCGGGACCGACGTTCCCGCGTGTCGCGGCGATTCGGCTCGGGGACACGGCTCGAAGGTGCTGGCATTGGGCTGCCGAGGTTTCGTGCAGTCCGTTCGTGGGATCGGGATCGATCACGATCTCGGTGTCGAACCGCCTGATCGTCGAGGTGAGCGGAACGACATGCACGACCGAGGGGGTGGCGTCGAGGACGCGCTGGGCCGTGACCAGGACCGCGGGGTGGAGGAACCCGGCTTCGCGTCCCTCGGGGACGCCCAGATCGAGATCGACGATGTCACCCGAGGTCGGCATCGAGCCATGCGGTCTCGTCCTTGCGCAGGGGCGTGTGCAGCTCGTCGCCGATGCGGTCCTGGCGGAGGGCTCGCACCGCCAAGGAGACGG
>JANOWV010000636.1:0-3040 GCA_031418075.1 Actinomycetes bacterium | reverse complement strand
CCGGGTGCGAGTGACCGCGGCTGCTTTGCCGCCATCGCGCGCAGCGCGGCCGCCCAGTCCCACGGGTACCGCTGCACCTTCTGCGGGTTCCCGGCGTTGGGCACACCCCAGATGATCAGGTCGCCAGGACACAGGACGCCTCGATCGGGGCAGTACACCCAGGTGTGGTCGTCGGTCTCGCCCCGCGCGTGGAACAGCTCGAACGCCACCCCACCGACTTCGATCCGCAGCGCATCGTCGTACAGGAGGTTCGGCGGGATCGCAGGCGCTTCGAAGTCGACCGTCTCGGTCGCATCGACTGCCCCACCGAACTGGCGCGCGTTCAGCGACCGGTTGTGCCGCGACGTTCGCTCGTACCGTTCGAACCGTGCGGGCATCGCTCGGTGACCGATCACGACCGGATCGTCCTGGCCGTCGACGAGGAACGAACCGAGTCCGAACGCGTGGTCGACGTGGCCGTGGGTGTAGATCGCGGTGTGGACGGGCGCAGTCGTCGCCTCGCGGATCTCCTTCGCGAGGTGTGGCCCGAAGTCCTTCGTCCCCGTATCGACGAGGACCAGACCGTCGTCGGTCTCGAACGCAGTCACCCCGCTCAGCAGTGACGCGAACCACGTTCGCTCCGCCACCTCGATTGGCCCCCCGTTCCAGAAGAACTTCGCCTCCCCGGGCGGGTGGTGACGCATCTCGACGAACTTGTCGGTGGGGTTCTGGACCACGCTGGCGCCTCTCCTTTTCGGAACCCGGAATGTACGGCGACGTTCGGAGTTCCGTCACACTGGGCGCGCTGATGGAACGGCCAACAGAGCGAACTTAGGAAACGAGTGCATCCTCGATCGCGGCGACGAGCTCGGGTGCCTCCGGCTCGACGGTCGGCGAGAAGCGCGCCAGCACCTCACCGTCGCCGGACACGAGGAACTTCTCGAAGTTCCAACGGATGTCCCCGTCGACACCTTCCGCATCCGCAGTCGTCGTGAGCTCGGAGTAGAGAGGATGACGGGCGTCGCCGTTCACCTCGATCTTCTCGGTGAGCGGGAACGTGACGCCGTAGGTCGTCGAGCAGAACGTCTGGATCTCTTCTGCGGTACCGGGCTCCTGCTCCATGAACTGGTTGCACGGCACGCCGATCACGGTGAACCCACGATCTGCATACTGCTCGTGGATGCGCTCGAGCCCCTCGTACTGCGGAGTGAGGCCGCACTTCGAGGCGACGTTCACGAGCAGTGCCGCCTTGCCCCGCTGGGCACCGAGCTGGTCGGGCGAGCCGTCGAGGCCTGCGATCGAGATGTCGTACACGGACACGGAGCTTCCTCTCGGTAGCGAACGCCGGACAGTCTGGCCGACACTGGCGCCGGGTGCCATGTGTGGCACGAGGTCCTCGCCGGTGACCCACGATTCTCGTAGTGTCCACCCATGCCCAAGGGAAGCCGCACTGCGTTCGCCAAGGCCGACGTCGACGACGCCAAGCGCGGGGCGCCGGCCGTCGACCTCGCCGCGTTCGCCGCCCGACGCGGGCTCGAGTCGATGGGCAGTGCCGTCGTCGGCGCATTCACCGGCATCGTCCCCACCTACCCCGAGTACATCTTCAACGTCTCGCGTGGTGTCCTCGACGGTGGACGGTTCGGTCTCGTCGAGCACGAGCTCTACGAGATCTCGCTCCGCGACGACGGCGACCTCTCCATGTCCGGCACGTACTACGGGACGGCGACCAAGAACCGCTTCTCGATCGGGCGTCTCGTCGGGATCCAGGGCGACCCGAAGGACGAAGCGTTCGCGGCCGACGCCGCGTGGGTACCCAGCACCGCGGTCGTCCTCCGAGTGCCCGAGGCGGCCCTGCTCCCGAAGGTCATCATCCGTCGGCGCGACTTCATGGCCCTCATGGACAGCCCGGATCTGTCGGATGACGGAGCATCCGGGTTCGCGATGGTCGGGAGCCGATTCATCGACGACGAGCTCCGTGCTGCGCTGGCGCGCGGAGCAGTCGCGACGACGCTCACCTCGCTGTCACATCCGTTCGTCGAGCTCGAGCTCGATCGCGGCGCGGTCGCGCTCCGCGTCAACGGGTTCGTCGGCGACGAGGCAACGCTCGACGCCCTCACTGCCGCCGCCGCTGCGATCACCGACACGTGGGCCGAGCTGGGCATGGCCGACGCGTCCGGTGCCGACCTGGGCTCGGAGCTTCCCCCGCCGAACCCCGACAAGCGCCCGCCCGGATTCCCTGTGCCCGGCAGCGAGTGGCTCGACGCGTATCGGCGAGTCGCCGAGGACCTCGCGCTCACGGCCGAGGACCCTGTCGCATTGCACCGAGCGGCGCCACACCTGCCGGTTCCGGGCACGGTCGAAGCTGTCCTTCGTGGGCCCATCGCCGGCGGCCCCATGGTCGGTCGCCTGCTGTGGACTAGCCAGGGCGGGAGGACGAGCGGCTCGGTGCGCGGCGCGGCGTGGTTCCCGGCCCGCAAGAAGGCCGAGACTCCCGTCGGTGGGCTCCTGCACGAACCGACCGACATGTACGCCGAGGTGGTCGACGGGTCGGTCTGGTGCTGGTCACGCCAGCGTTCGTTCGGCGGCCTGGAATCGCGACCACTCGGCGATCGCGCCGTCCGAACGGTGACCGAGCTCGGACTCGCCGACACCTGACCCGCTCGGCGCCGGCGTTCGCGACGGACGCGGTCAGGCGCCCTCGGCCGTGAGGTCGAACGAGAAGGCCGGCGCGAGGCCGAAGCGCATGAACGCGACCGATGCCGGCTCCTCGGCGGGTTCTGCCGCGTCGAGATCGATGACGATGGAAGCCGAGTCGTCCGCCACGTCGAACGAACGGACGCGAGCGCGGGGAACGGCGGCGCGCGCAATCGCTTCGACGCCGCCTCGCTCACCGCGAGCGACGAGCCCGACGGTGCCCGGATGATCCCGGTCGAGCAGGCCCTCCACGGAAGGCGTCAGCATCAAGGTGACCGCGTCGCCGTCGGCATCGATCGCGCGGTCGAAGCCATAGGGAATGCCTGGATGCAGGGCCAGGACACTCGCGAGCATGTCGGCGGGCTCG
>JANOWV010000635.1:0-6157 GCA_031418075.1 Actinomycetes bacterium | reverse complement strand
GAGCCGCCGCACGAGGTTCTGTCCGAGCCAACCGGCAGCACCGGTAACGACTGCGGTCGTCGCGTGCGGGACGCGAGGCCCTGGTCCCTGCGGAGCGTCCACGCACCGACACTACGCTGGTACACGTGCTGCGGTTCGAACGCGCTGTCGTCGCGACGCTCCTCGATGCCGACACCGGCGCCGAGCGGCGGCGGGCCATCGAGGAGTACGTGGACGAATGCTTGCAGTCCATGCCGGAGTACCTCCGCATGGGAGTCGCGACGGAGTCCGTCGTGCTCGGCTCGTGGGCGCGGTTACGCGGACGGGGCACCGGAGCCGGCCTCGAACGCGAGCTCACACGCTGGCGATCGAACCCGTTGGATCCGATCCGCCAGTACGTGCGGATGTTCGAATCCCTCGTGCTGTTCGCCACGCACGAGCTCGAGCCCGAAGCCACCACGTGAGCCGGCGCGCATGAGGACCATCACGACCGAGGTGCTCGTCGTTGGTTCCGGCGCTGGAGGCGCGGTCACCGCACACACGATCGCCGCCGCCGGACGCGACGTCCTCGTCCTCGAGGAAGGCCCGTGGATCGAGCCGGGCACGATGACGCCGTTCTCGCTCGAAGAGATGTCAGCGAAGTACCGCCACCGGGGCCTCGCGGCCGCGCTCGGATCCCCGGGGATCGCATACGCCGAAGGTCGGTGCGTCGGCGGCAGCACCGAGATCAACAGCGGCCTGTACCACCAGCTGCCGGACTACCTCGCCACCGAGTGGGAGCGCGACTACCGGATCGAGGAGTTCGGGACCGAGGCACTCGCGCGCTACGCCGCCTGGGTCGAGACAGTGCTCTCGGTGTCGCACCTTCCCGGGGCCCCGCCACCGTCGTCGGCGGTGCTCGAGCGCGGCGCAGCCAAGCTCGGATGGCGCGCAGTCGAGTTCGCGCGGGTGTTCAGCTACGACCGAGAAGGGCGCGGGACGAAGCAGACCATGGCGAAGACGCTCATCCCGCGAGCCGTCGAGTCGGGGGCGCGAGTGCTCGCCGACTGCCGCGTCGACCGCTTGCTCCGACGGGGAGACCGCGTCTCCGGCGCGCGGTGCACCGTGCACCACGGCGACGGTGCCGAGAAAGAGAAAGTGCAGATCGAGGCCGAGCACGTCTTCGTCTGTGGTGGGGCCATCCAGACCCCCGCGCTCCTCCAACGCAGCGGCATCCGGCGCGGAATCGGCGTCGGGTTGAAGATGCACCCCACCATCAAGATCGCGGCGCGGTTCCCACACGCCCTCGACCACGCCGAAGTGCCGATGCACCGCGTCACCGAGTTCGCGCCGCACCTCACCATCGGTGGCTCGGCGAGCAGTCTCGGCCACATCGCGCTCGCGTTGGCCGACGCCTCGGCTGATACTGAGCACGTGCTCGCGAACTGGGAAGAGGTCTTCGTGTACTACGCGGCGATCCGCAGCGACGGCGCAGGCCGCGTCGTCGCGCTGCCAGGACTCGCGGCGCCGCTCGTCACGTACCGCCTCACCGACGCAGACATGAGTCGGCTCGCTCGCGGCCTGCTCCATCTCGGAGAGGTGCTCCTCGCATCCGGGGCGACCGAGCTGTACCCATCGGTCGTCGGCGCGCCGATCGCACGGACACCGGGAGATCTGTTCGCCTGGTGGGATGCGGCGTCACGTCGTCGGTCCAACCTCATGACGGTGCACCTGACTTCGAGCGTCCGCATGGGCGAAGCCCGGCACCGCACCGGGGCCGACAGCTTCGGCAGGATCTGGGGCCAGGAGAACCTCCGGGTGAACGACGCTTCGCTGCTCCCGGATGCTCCCGGCGTGAATCCCCAGGCCGCGATCATGGCGATCGCACGTCGCAACGCCGAGCAGTTCCTGACCACCGCCTGACCCGGCTACCTGACTGGGCCGGCGAGCCCGAACTCAGCCGAAGTCGCCAGGGGTCGGGTCGTGGAGCACGACGCGCACCCGCTCGCCACTCGAGGTGAACCGAGCGAGGCGCGGAAGCCCGGCGACCGTGGCGACCAGCGTGGCGTCACCATCCGCTCCGACTCGGACCGTCACGGTCCCTCCGGACTCGGAGCACGAGAGGTCGGACCGACCTGGGTCGAGCCTCACCACCACGAAGCTGCTCGAGCGGAGCGTTCCCGACGGGCACAACACGGTGGTCGTCTGCCCGTCGGTCGACACGAGCGCCGATGCACCTCCACTCGCCGTGAGCGTCGCCGACGCCGCGTCAGCACCGAATGCGACGTCGAACCCACTGCGCGCCGTCGCCCGCAGCACCAGCTCCGACGTGTCGCTCGGACCCGCATCGAGGAGCAAGTCCCCTCCGGTTGCGCACCAGCGGCCCCCACCCGCGCGAACTTCGAGGTCGAGCCCGCCGCCGCGGTACGGGCCGAAGCACCGTGCCATCCAAGCGAGGTCCGAGAGCCTCGGCCCCGGCGCGTAGAACGTGACACCCGGCTGCGACGCGGACACGCGCACCGAGCCGGCACGGTCGTAACCCGTCCGGATGATCTCGTTGATCTTCCAGAAGAAGCTCTCGTCGTGCTGGCCGTACCCTGCCGCGTACCCATCGAACACCTGGGGGAAGAGCCGCACACGGTCGTACTTCCCGTCGAGCAGTGCGCGTACGAACGCTCGGGGTGTGTAACCGCCCGCGGTGAGATCGGGTGCGATGTGCTCACCGGGCGTGTCGGAGTTTTCCGGGGTGATCGAGTACGACGGGTACTCGTAGTCGAGGACGAGCTGGTTCAGGTCGTTGGCCGCGACAAGGTCGTCCGGAACCTCCCGCCACGCGTGATCGAGGACGAGGTCCGGTGCGCCGAGCGAACGCGATTCCAGCCGAGTCGTCACGAACCCGGCAGCAGAGACGACGAGGAGCACCCCAACCACGCGGGCGGTGTTGCGGCGGGCGCGAGCATCCGAGAGCATCAGCGCGGCGGCGAGCACAAGGGTCGCGCCCCAGACCGGACCAGCGAGCTGGTTCGTGTCGCCCCCCTGCTTGGCCTGGGCGAGCACCGCGCCGGGAACCGTCGCTGCGCCGATCGCGAGCGCTACGAGCAGCGGCGTGCAACGTCGGAACCGATTGCCACCCGAACGTCGGAGCACCAGCGGTGCCGTCGCCGCGACGAGGCCCGCGATGGTGATCGCGATCGGGACCGCGAGGAGATCAAGATCCGACTCGAGCACCTGGCGCACGGTTCGCCAGCGTCCGTGGCGACGCGCGAGCCCGAACATCAGGTCGTAGGCGAAGCCGTCGCTCGCGATCTGGAGCACGAGCAGGGTGATGGCTCCGAGCGCACCGGCCACGAGCGCCTCGATGGGGAGACGCGCCGCCCACCGCTCCCGGTCGGTGTTGCTCCGCGCCGAGAGGAACGGGATACCGGCTGCGGCGACCACGACGACGATCGCAGGGATCAGGGTCGTCTGCTTGGCGAGGACCGACGCGGCGAGCAGCACTCCCGTCACGACCCGACCACGGAGCGATCGTGCGTCGAGAGGATCGGCGTCAGGACCTGGATCTCTCGAATCGCTCAGGACCCGGAGGGCAGCCGCGATGAGCAAGCACCACGCGAGCTGGTCGGGCCGAGCCTCGAAGACACCGTTCGTCGGGAAGATCGTGAACGCGGCGAGCGGGAACGCGACGACTGCCGCGGCGGGCGCGAAGCGCGCCCACCGGACGACGACCCCCAGGACGACGAATCGGGCGACGAGTAGGAGGGAGACCCCGACCGACACGAGCGAAACGAAGGGGCCCCAGCCCTCCCACCACTTCACTCCCAGTAGCAACGCCACCACACCCGTGAACAGCGGCGTGTAGAGGAGCCCGACATACCCCGCGGCCGGATCACCGTACGGAAGGTGCCCCGCGCTCCACGCCTTGGCGTCGAGGACCACGAGGTCGGACCAACCGAGGTCGGGGTGCCCGACGCCGAACAGCAGCACCGCGCTCACCACGACTCCGCCGAGGAGCAGCACAGCCGCGACGATCGGAGCGGCATCGAGGACGAACCCCCCGAGCGTTCGGACGCGGATGGCCAGCTCCGAGCGGAGGACGCCTCCCCAACCGGCCGGGAGCGCGTCGGCAGCGTCGTCCAGCGCCGTCGGATCCTGGTCTGGGTGCACAGCGCCTCGCCGCAAGTCGTCGACACGGCACGCGGAGTAGTTCGCGCCGAGCAGGGCAAGGCTAGAACCAAACGACCGGTACGATCGCAGCACTCCCTGTGGTTCCGTTCCCCGAGCACCCCGACACCGACCGACGGGCCACGGCGCGTGTCGTGGCCGTGTTCGATTTCGACAAGACCCTGTCGACACGAGACAACGTGCTCCCGTTCCTCGCCGCGGTTGTCGGACGTTCGGCCGTCGCTCGTGCGTTGCTCCGGTCGTCACCCTCCTTGCTCCGAGGGCGACGTGACGCGATCAAAGCCCGCCTCGCCCGCCTCCTCACCGGGCACCGTGAGGACGAGGTCCAGGCGGTCGCGCACGGCTTCGCGGCCGATGTCATCGCCCACCACCTGCGGCGAGACACGACGGCCCGTGCGGCCTGGCATCTCGCCCAGGGTCACCGCGTGGTGATCGTCTCTGCGTCGTTCGCCTCGTACCTCGATCCGATTGCACATCACCTGGGGATCGACTCGGTCCTCGCGACCGACCTCATGGTCGCCGATGGCCGCCTCACCGGTGCGCTCGCCGGACCGAACGTCCGCCGCGCCGAGAAGGTCCGCCGCCTCGAGGAGTGGCTCGACGGTGCACCCGCACTGCTCTGGGCCTACGGCGACTCCAGCGGTGACCGAGAGCTGCTCACTCGCGCCGATGTGGCCATCCGCGTCGGACGTGCTCCGATCCCTGAGGTCCCCGACGACCCGCGCCAGCACCCATCCGATCCCGACAGCGCATCGGGCACCGGACGCGTGGCACGCTAGAGCGATGCCTTCGAGCCCCGACGCCGCCATCCCCGCGCGCCCGGAGGGTCCCGTCGTCATCATCGGTGCCGGTCCCGCGGGGCTCACTGCCGCCTACGAGCTGGTCGAGCGGTACGGCATCACCTCGACGATCCTCGAAGCCGACGACATCGTGGGCGGGATCAGCCGCACCGTGGAGCGCGACGGTTGGCGCTTCGACATCGGCGGCCACCGCTTCTTCACCAAGGTCCCGGAGGTCGAAGCCTTCTGGCACGAGGTCCTGCCCGACGAGGACTTCATGCTCCGGCCGCGGATGAGCCGGATCTTCTACGACGGCAAGTACTACGACTACCCACTCAAGGCGTCGAACGCGCTGCGCAACCTCGGGATCATCGAGGCCGTCCGCTGCGTGCTGTCCTACGTGTGGGCTCGCATTCGACGGCCGAAGGACATGAACACGCTCGAGGGTTGGATCATCTCACGCTTCGGCAAGCGCCTGTACGAGCACTTCTTCAAGACCTACAACGAGAAGATCTGGGGCGTCCCCGTCGACAAGCTCCCCGCCGACTTCGCGGCGCAGCGAATCAAGAACCTGTCCCTCTTCAACGCCGCGTTGAACGCGCTGCTCCCCAAGCGCAACCAGAAGGACATCACCTCGCTCATCGAGGAGTTCCAGTACCCGAAGTTCGGGCCGGGGATGATGTGGGAACGCTGCCGCGACCTCGTCGAGGCCAAGGGCTGCACCGTCCTGATGAACACCCGGGTCGTCGCGATCCGCCACGAGGACGGGCAGGCCGTCGCGGTCGTGGCGGAGTCGCCCGACGGGACTCGGACCGAGCACCCGTGCGCGCAGGTGATCTCTTCGATGCCGATCTCCCAGCTGCTCCAGGCGATGGAGCCGACGGCGGCGCCGACCGCGGTGGAGGCCGCCGGCGACCTCCGCTACCGCGACTTCGTGACCGTCGCGCTGGTCGTCCCCGAGGAGTACAGCTTCCCCGACAACTGGATCTACGTCCACGCGAAGGAGGTCCAGGTCGGCCGTATCCAGAACTTCGGGTCGTGGTCCCCGTACCTCGTCAAGGAGGGACGGACTTGCCTCGGCCTGGAATTCTTCGTGTTCGAGGGTGACGCCACCTGGAACCGTCCCGACGACGAGCTGATCGAGCAGGGCAAACGCGAGCTCGAGATCCTCGGACTCGTCGCCGCCGACAAGGTGGAAGCGGGCTTCGTCGTGCGGATGCCGAAGGCGTACCCCTTCT
>JANOWV010000634.1:0-4108 GCA_031418075.1 Actinomycetes bacterium | reverse complement strand
CGCATGCTCAAGGCGTCGATGAACGCCGCCGACGACGGGCTCGCCGGGATCCAGCAGCTCGCGGGCGACGCGACACTCCTCTACTACATGACCGAAGAGGCGCGCGAGGGCAAGCAGGCCTACCTCGAGAAGCGCAAGCCGGAGTTCAACCGCTTCCCCAAGCGTCCCTGACATGACCAGCGCGCGTCTGTGGGTCGCCGGCGCACGCCCGCGCACGCTCGGCGCGGCGATCGCACCGGTGGTGGTCGGCACTGCTGGCGCGCACCATGCGGTGGGCGCAACGTCGTGGGGACGTGCCGTCCTTGCGCTCGTGGTCGCCTTGGGGATGCAGGTCGGCGTGAACTACGCCAACGACTACTCCGACGGAGTGCGCGGCACTGACCGGGATCGGAAGGGTCCGGTGCGCCTCACGGCAACCGGGCTCGCAACCCCGCGCGCGGTCGCGATCGCGGCTGGCCTCGCGTTCGTCGTCGCAGCAGGTGCTGGGATCGCGCTTGCCGCGATCGTGTCGTGGTGGCTCGTCGCGCTCGGCGCCGCCGCGATCCTCGCTGCGGTGGGGTACACGGGGGGTCCGCGGCCGTACGGGTACCACGGGCTCGGCGAGGTCATGGTCCTCACCTTCTTCGGGTTCGTGGCGACTGCCGGTTCGGCGTTCGTCCAGCTCGAGCGGGTTCCGGCCACCGCCTGGTGGGGTTCGCTGACGGTCGGGCTGCTCGCCTCGGCGATCCTCGTGGCGAACAACGTGCGGGATCTCGACACCGACGGCGCTTCCGGGAAGCGGACGCTCGCCGTTCGGCTCGGGTCCGGCCGGGCCCGCGCCTTGTACGTGACGTGCATCGTGGGTGCGTTCGTTGCCATCGCTCTGATCGCCATCGACGCACCGTGGGCTCTCGTCGGGCTGCTCGCCGTCCCACTGGCGGTGCCGCCGACGCGCACGGTCCTGCGCGCCCAGGAAGCGCCGGCGCTCGTCGGCGCGCTGGTCGCCACCGCTCGGCTCGAGGTGGTCGTCGCCGCGCTCGTCGGTATCGGGCTCTGGGTCTCCTGAGATGACCGGACTGGTCGAGCACCGCCTGCGGATCGGCGACCGAGACGTCATCCTCCTGCAGGGTCCGGCGGGATGGGGCGAGTCGTCGCCGATGCCCGGCTATCCGTGCGACCCGGGCGTGTCGCGTGCCGCCGCGCTCGAGGCGGCCACGCGCGACTTCCCCGAACGGGTCCGGGAACACGTGCCGGTCAACGCACTCATCGCATCGGCGGACTTCGATCCCGACGCGCTCGAAGGGTTTCCGGCGGTGAAAGTGAAGATGCGCGTGCCCGCCGACCGCGACCTCGTGGCACGGGTGCGCGATGCCGTCGGTCCCTCGGTCGGGATCCGAGTCGATGCCAACGCGGCATGGGACGTCGACACTGCCATCGAGGTGGGGCGCAGCCTCGTGGCCCTCGACGTCGAGCTGTTCGAGCAGCCGGTGGCGAACCTCGACGACCTGGCACTCGTCCGACGTGCGTGTTCGATCCCCGTCGCGGCCGATGAGTCGATCCGGAGCGTGGCGGACGCCCAGCGCGCGCGCCGCTTGGGCGCGGCCGATGTCGTGGTCCTCAAGGTTCAGCCGCTCGGTGGGGTGCGCGCCGCCCTCGACGTTGCTGATGCGGCCGGGGTCCCGGCGCTCCCCACATCGATGATGGAGACATCGGTCGGTGTGCTTGCCGGTCTGGCGCTCGCGTGCGCGCTTCCGGAGCTCCCGTTCGGTGCCGGGCTCGGCACCGTGTCTGCGTCGGGTCCCGATGTGACCGAGGCGCCGCTCGTCGCGGTCGACGGTCGGCTCGCCTGGCGCGCCGTGGCACCCGACGCCGACATGCTCGAGCGCTACGCGGTCGCGCCGTCGAGCCAGGTGGTCAGCGCGTGAGCGACCTCGTCGGGGCGCTCCAGGTGGAGCGCGTGACCCGCCTTCTCGATCACGACGTGCGTGGCTTGCTCGCCGATCGCCGTGGCCATCTGCTGGGCGAGGTCGGTGTAGCCGCGGTCCCACTGGCCGCTCAACAGGAGCACCGGCATCTCGAGCGAGGAGAGCCGATCCCACATCGGCTCCTGGCTGCCGACGCCGAGCGCCCGGAGCTGGTGCACGAGGCGGGGGGCCGTGTTGCCGCGGACGCGCTCTTCGAGCATCGCCGACTGCCGGGGCAGCGTCTCGAACAGGCGATGGTCGAGCCAGCGCTCGAGGAACGGGGCATGGCCGTCCCGCTCGATCTCGTGGGCGAGCTCAGCATCCGCGGCGCGTCGGGTACGCCGCTCCGCGGCCGAGGGGATGCCGGCAGTCCCGCTCATCAAGACGAGACGTTCCACCCGCGCCGGGTGGTCGAGGGCCAGCCGGAGGCACAGGCGAGCGCCCATGGAGTACCCGACCCACGTGCCGAGCCCACCACGGTGGGCCAGCGCGTCGGCGGTCCCGACGAAGTCGAGGCCGTCGGGGACCTCGAGGGCCTGGACATCCCAGTCCGGGGGCAGACGCGCTTCGACCCCGTTCCAGGTCTGGGGGGTCAGCGTGAACCCATGGACGAGACGGACGCGCACAGGTGCATTCTCCCATGACCACGGTCTGCGCATGACACCGGACGAGCGCCCAACCTCGGCCGACATGCAGGGAGGCACGGCGGTACGCGCGCTCGTCGACGAGTGGGCGCGCGCCGGGGTGACCGAGGCCGTGGTCGCACCCGGGTCGCGATCGACGCCGCTGGCGCTGGCCCTGGCCGGCGACGCGAGGATCCGTGTCCATGTGCTGCTCGATGAGCGGTCGGCCGCGGGGTTCGCGCTCGGCCTGGGTCACGCCACCGGTCGACCGGCGGTGGTGTGCTGCACCTCGGGGACCGCGGGCGCGCACTTCCACGGCACCGTGCTCGAAGCCCACCACGGCCGAGTCCCGATCATCGTCTGCACGGCCGACCGCCCACCCGAGCTCCACGACGTGGGGGCCGGTCAGACGATCGACCAGCATCGGCTCTTCGGCGACGCGGTGCGGTGGTCCCACGACCCTGGCGTGCCGACCGATGCCCCAGGTACCGAGTCCAACTGGCGTTACCTCGGGGCGAGGTCGGTGGCGCTCGCCGTCGGCCCCACGGCCGGCCCCGTCCACCTGAACCTGCCGTTCCGGGAGCCGTTGGTGCCCTCGGGGATCACGCAGACCACCGATGCCGCTCGCGCCGGCTCCGACGGCCAGCAGTGGGTGACGTCGCTCGTAGGGACGCGTGCACCCACGGAACAGCAGGTCGAGGCGCTCGTCGACGCCGTTCGGGCGAGCGCACGCGGGGCCCTCGTGGCGGGATGGGGCGCCGCAGTCTCCGCAAACGCCGCAGCCGCGTTCCTCGACGCGACCGGATGGCCAGTGCTCGCCGACCCGCTGTCGAACCTTCGCGGTGGACTCCCACGAGATGTGGTCGTCGTGTCCACGTACGACGCGGTGCTGCGGGACCCACGCGCCGTGTCGGCGTTGACGCCGGATCTCGTCGTGCGGGTCGGAGCGCCGCTCACGAACGCGGCAGCCCGCCGCGCGGTCGAGACCGCGCCGTGCTGGCTCGTCGATCCCGACGACGTGTGGCTCGATCCCGCGCGCGCGGCCACGGTTCGGGTCCGGTGCGACCCCGACGAGCTGCTCACGCGCGTCGCCGACCGGCTCGGCGGCCGACCCGAGCCTTCCGAGTGGTCGCGGCGATGGGCGGACGTCGAACTCGTCACCCGTCGAGCACTCGATGCCTACTGCGACGGTCAGGAGACACTCTTCGAAGGCAGGATCGCACGCGACGTCGTCGCATCGGTGCCTGACGGATCGGCGCTGTTCGTCGCGTCGAGCATGCCCGTCCGCGACGTCGAGAGCTTTGCGGCACCGCGTGGTGGCCTCCGCTTCGTCGCCAACCGGGGGACGAACGGGATCGATGGAGTGGTCTCGACCGTGCTCGGTCTCGCGGCCGGGCGGGCTGGGGAGCCCACGATCGGGCTGCTCGGAGACCTCTGCTTCCTCCACGACAGCAACGGCCTGCTCGGGTCGCGGGCTCGCGGCGTCGATGCGACGATCGTGGTCGTCGACAACGACGGCGGCGGGATCTTCTCGTTCCTGCC
>JANOWV010000633.1:0-3106 GCA_031418075.1 Actinomycetes bacterium | reverse complement strand
CCATTGACCGCTGCGATCACCGGCTTCGGGAAGTCGCGCTGCACGAAGCCGCCGAAGCCCCCGCGTGCGGTCTCGATCTCGGCGCCGCCGCCACTCGCGATGACCTTGAGGTCGGCGCCGGCGCAGAACACCGGGCCGGTGCCTGTGAGGACGACGGCCCACACCTCCGGGTCCGTCTCCACGTCGTCGAGCGCCTGCTCGATCGCCAGCGAGAGCTCCGGATTCATCGCGTTGCGCGACTCGGGCCGGTCGAGGCGGAGTACCTCGACCCGATCGCGTCGTTCACGGGCCAGCACGCTCATCGTCGCTCCTGATCGTCGTCGGGTAGGTCAGCCGAGTACGGCGTCGGGTTCGAGCGACGGCGCGCCCGTCTCCTCGATGTCGCCGAGCGCGCGGTCGAAGTCGGGGCGGAGCAGACGGATCGCGAAGAAGATGCCGGCGAGGAGCGCCGCGGCACCGACCGTGGTGACCCGGAGCCCGATCTCGTCGGCGACGGCTCCTTGCACGACGCTCCCGATCGGATAGAGGGTCCCGAGCAGCACCATGATTGCGCTCATCACCCGACCGCGGAGCTCGCTCGGCGCGCGCAACTGCGCGATCGTCATGAAGCTCGACAGGCATCCGAGGTACACCGCGCCGACCAGCACGATCGCCACCACCGCGAGCTCGAGCGTGGGTGCGAGCGCGTAGAGGGCGAGCGTGAACGGCAGGACGGTGATGAGGCTCAGGAGGACATGTCGGTGGCCCCACCTGGCGGTGAGGATGCCGAGCGAGAGCGCCATGATCACGGCACCCACCCCCTGGGCGGTGACGAGCACGGCAGTGCCGGTGCGCTCGGTGTGGAAGACCTTGAGCGCGACCGCGGGGATGAGCGCGATGAACGGGGCCGCGAAGAGCGAATTGATCGCGAGGTAGGTCATGAGCGGTCGGATCCCCGCTTCCCGGCGGGCGTACCGCGCACCGTCGCGGATCGCGGTGGTGATCGACTCGCCTTCCTTGGGTGCGGGGGCTGGGAGTCGGATCGGTGCGATCGCCGCGATGACCGCGAGGAAGCTCACCGTGTTCACCGCGAACGCCCACTCGAACCCGCCGAAGCCGATGACGATTCCGGCGAGCAAGGGCCCGACGACGCGCCCGAGGTTCCATTGCGCCGCACCGAGGGCGATCGCGCCCGTGAGGTCCTCACGTGGGACGAGGTCGGGCATCATCGATTGGTAGGCCGGGAACCCGAGGGCGCCGGCGCACCCGGACGCGAGCACGATGAGCGTGACGGCCCACGGCTGCGCCACGTCGAACGCCGCGAGCGCCGTGAGCCCGGCCGCGAGGGTCGCCTGCACCATCGTGGTGCCGAGCAGGAGCGCCCGCCGCGGGACGCGGTCAGCGAGGGCACCGCCGAACGGCCCGATGAACGCGTTCGGCGCGAACGCGGCCGCGGCCACGAGCCCTGCCCAGCCCGCCTGGCCCGTCGACTTGGTGACGAGGATGCCGACGGCCACCGCCTCCATCCATGTGCCGATGTTCGAGGCGAACGCCCCGGACCAGAGCGCGGCGTAACGGCGATGGCGAAGCGGCGCGAGCGCGCGGGGCAGTTGCACGGGGTGACGGTACCGCCATGACGATCGAGGCCGGACTCCTCGGGCCCGGTGACTCGAGCCCGGCTACTTGAGCCCGGCTACTCGAGCCCGGCTACTCGAGGAGGTCGGCGGTCGGGGGGACGAAGAAGTCGGCAAGGAGCAGGTCGGCGGGGCGCGGTGCGGTGTTCCAGTCGAGTGCCTCGACCTGCGCGACGCTGCGCCGTCCGGACATGGACCGCAGCACGTCGAACCGCGAGCTCCGCAGCGTGGTGGTCGCGTCCGCGTCTCCCGTGCCCGCGACGCGTGTACCCGACTCCGTCTCGAAGCGCATGGGTGCGTTCCCAGCGGCGTCGAGTCGCTCGCCGAGGCGGTCGACGGCCCAGTCGTACGCGATTGCCAGCGAGTCGGACTCACGGCCTCCTGGCGCACCAAGTGCTCCCCTGAGGTCCTGTTCGTGGGTCGTCGCATCGAACGTCATCTGCCCGACGGCGATCGGAGGGAAGTCGTTCATCATCGCTTCGACGACCGCGCCGTTCGTCTCCCAGTCGGCGAGCAGCGCGTCGAGATCCCACCCCCGGCGCTTCTCGACCTGGACCTCCGTCCACTCGTCGCTGGCGACACCTTCGAGGTTTCCGTGCGCGATGTCGTCGCAGACCCCGGCCAGATGCGCCACGATGTCGCGCACGCGCCATTCGGGTGTCGCCGGCGCGATGACGTCGAGCGCTGCGGCATCTCGCGACCGGAGCAGCTCGAGGACGCGTGTGCGCAAGTCGCGGTAGGCGGAGGCGTAGTCGGTCATCGGTCGGTCGCCACACCCGTGGGGCAGGACAGGCCGGTCCCGCCGAGCCCGCAGTACCCGCCAGGGTTCTTGGCCAAGTACTGCTGGTGGTAGTCCTCCGCGTAGAAGAAGGGACCCGCGGGCGCGAGCTCGGTGGTGATCTCCCCGTACCCGCCCTCGACGAGCACCGCCTGGAACTCCGCGGCCGATCGTTCGACCGCGGCTCGCTGGTCGTCGTCGTAGGTGTAGATCGCGGAGCGGTACTGGGTGCCGAGGTCGTTGCCCTGGCGCATCCCCTGGGTGGGGTTGTGCGACTCCCAGAAGAGGCGGAGCAGCGCGTCGTAGGACGTGGCCGCCGGGTCGAACACGACGAGCACGGCCTCGGTGTGGCCCGTGCGGCCGGAGCAGACCTCCTGGTACGTGGGGTTGGGGGTGAAGCCACCGGCGTAGCCGACTGCGGTCGTGAACACGCCTGGCGCCTCCCAGAACTTGCGCTCGGCACCCCAGAAGCAGCCGAGCCCGAACTGCGCATGCACGAAGCCGTCGGGGAACGGTGGGACGAGCGGTGTGCCGAGGACGAAGTGCTGGGCCGGTACCGCCATCGCCTCGTCGCGGCCGGGCAGCGCCACCTCCGGCGTGACCATCTCGCTGTGCTTCGTGAACAGACCCATCTCCGGTGCTTCTCCTCTGCTGCGGCGCGTCGCCGACCTTCTCCAGTGTGGCTTCCCTCGCATTGGTTACGCCGCCGACGAGC
>JANOWV010000632.1:0-5012 GCA_031418075.1 Actinomycetes bacterium | reverse complement strand
GGCCTCGACCTCGTGGCCGAGCAGCTCCGCGTCGCGGCCGGTGAGCCGCTCTCGTTCACGCAGGCCGACATCGAGCGACGAGGCCACTCGATCGAATGCCGCATCAATGCGGAGAACCCGGCGAAGGGCTTCCTCCCCTCTCCGGGGACGATCACCACACTGCGCCTCCCGACCGGGCCCGGGGTCCGATGGGACGGCGGATACGAGGCGGGCGACACGATCTCCCAGTACTACGACAACCTGCTCGGCAAGCTCGTCGTGTGGGCGCCGGACCGCACCCGCGCGATCGCCCGGATGCGCCGCGCGCTCTCGGAGATGGTCGTCGAGGGGATCCACACGACGATCCCCGCGCACGAGGTGCTGCTCGCGCACCCCGACTTCGCGGCCGCGAAGAACTCCACGAAGTGGGTCGAGAGCGACTTCGACACCGAGGCGTTCGCGGTGGGCGCAACCCCGACTCCGTCGGCACCTGTCGCCGACTCGGTCGACGACGCGGACCTGGTCGAACGGACCGTGCCGGTCGAGGTCGACGGCAAGAGGTTCTCGGTGAAGGTCTGGCTCCCCGATGCTCCCGCCACGGCCGTACGGGGCGGTGGCGCGGGCAGCGCGGCGCGGCGGCCGAAGCCGGCCGCGAGCGGTGTTGGCGGTGGCTCCAACGACGGCACGATCGCCGCACCGATGCAGGGCACGATCGTCAAGATCGTCGTCGCCGAAGGCGACAAGGTCGAAGTCGGCGACGAGATCTTGGTGCTCGAGGCGATGAAGATGGAGAACCACCTCAACGCAGAACGAGCTGGGACGGTGCAAGAGATCCGGGTCAAGCCCGGCGACACCGTCGGCACCGGCGACGTGCTCGTCGTCGTCGTCGACTGACACGCGTCGCACGCTCGGACGCGGCGGCAGCCGAAGAACGAGGAGCGAGGAACGTGCCCACCCTCCTGTGCATCGACACGTTCACGCGGGAACCCTTCCGTGGGAACGCTGCCGGTGTGTGCCTGGTCGATGACGCCGCAGCGTTCCCCGAGTCGCGGATGCAGTCGATCGCGGCCGAGCTCCGCCTCTCGGAGACCGCGTTCGTCGCCCCGCAGGGCGACGGGTTCTCGTTGCGATGGTTCACGCCAACCCAGGAAGTGCTCCTGTGTGGGCACGGGACCCTGGCCAGCGCGCACGCGCTCTGGTCGACCGGAGCGCTCGACCCGGAGACACCCGCGCGCTTCTCCACGCGCTGGAAAGGTGCCCTGACCGCGCGCCGCATCGACGGACCGAACACGACCGTCGCGGTGGACTTCCCGGCAGCGCGGTCGACCCGTGTCGACACGCCCCCTGGTCTGGAGGCCGCGCTCGGCACGACGATCGTCGCGGTCGGGAGCAACGACCTGCACCATGTCGCCGAGGTCGCCGACGAAGCGACCGTACGGGCGCTCGCCCCGGACCGCGCGTCGCTGTTGGCCGTCACCGACGTCGAGGCCGTCACCGTGACCGCGCGGAGCGACGATCCCGAGTTCGACTTCGTGAGCCGATACTTCGCGCCGCGTCACGGCATCGTCGAGGATCCCGTCACGGGGAGCGCGCACACGAGCCTCGGTCCCTGGTGGGCCGAGCAGCTGGGGCGCACCAAGTTGGTCGGGCACCAGGTGAGCCGCCGGTCGGGCGTCGTAAGGGTCCGAGTCGGCGAACCGGCATCGGACCGGGTGACGATCGAAGGCGACCTCGTCACCGTGTGGCAGGGCGAGCTCCTCGCCTGAGCACGCCCCGATCAGGACGCGGCGTCGGCCAGCGACTCCGACAGCGTCGGGTGCACCAGCAGGCTGTCGATGATGTCGGTCACCGTGAGGTTGTTCGTCACCGCAACCGCGATCACCGCGATGAGCTCGGCCGCGTTCTGCCCGACGATCGAACCGCCGAGCACGACACCGGTCGCCGGGTCCGAGATGATCTTCACGAACCCGCGAGGGTCCCCCTTGATCAGCGCCTTGGCATTCGCACTGAAGGGCACCTTGGTGACGCGGATCTTGCTGCCGCTGGCGAACGCCTCCGCCTCCGCCAGACCGACGTCGGCGATCTCGGGCTCGGTGAACACCGCGGACGCCGCCTTCTCGTAGTCGAGGTTCCGATGGGGACGGTTGTGCATCCCCATCAGATGCTCGGCGATCTTGCGCCCTTGCATCGCCGCCACCGACGACAACGGGAGCTTCCCTGAGATGTCGCCGATCGCGTACACGTGCGGGAGCGACGCCACGCAGTTGTGGTTGACCATCACGTAGCCACCCGCGTCCAGCTCGAGCCCGATCTGCTCGAGGCCGACATCCTCGGTGTTGGGGATCGAGCCCACCGCGAGGACCACGTGCGACCCGTCGATGATGCGACCGTCCTCGCACGACACATGCACGGTCGCGCCCTCGCGCTCGATCGCCGACGCCCGTGCCCCCTTGAGCAGTGTGATCCCGCGGTCGAGGAACGCCGACTCGAGTACCGCGGCGACCTCGGCATCCTTGATCGGCAGCACCTGCTGGCGCGACACGAGCAACGTGACCTTCGCGCCCAGCGAGTCGAACATGTGTGTGAACTCGACCCCGGTCACCCCGGACCCGATCACCACGACGTGCTCGGGGATCTCCGGTGGCGGATAGCAGTGGCGAGTCGTGAGCACTCGCTCACCGTCGACAGGGGCGAAGTCGGGCACCCTGGGCCGCGACCCAGTGGCGACGACCAAATAGTCGGCCTCGAGGTGCTCGACACCGGAACTGGTCTCGACCGCGACCGTGTGCGCGTCCACGAATCGTCCCGTTCCTTCCACGACCCGGACCCGCTGGGACGCCAGCGTGTCGACCACCGACTCGCGCAGACGGCCTTCGATCGATTCGATGCGTTGCTTCAGGGCATCGACGTCGAGCGTTCCTTGCGCCTGGAGTCCCATCGAATGCGCCCGCGCGAGCTCGCCGAGCTCGCCGCCCGTCGCGATCAGGGCCTTCGACGGAATGCAGTCCCAGAGGTGCGCAGCGCCGCCGACGACCTCTCGTTCGACGAGGGTCACTTCGGCTCCGAGCGTGGCGGCGACCGATGCACAGGTGTTCCCCGCGGGTCCGCCGCCGATGATCACGAGTCGCGTCGTCGGCACCCGGCCAGGCTACGTCCGGTCCACACCGCGGCCTACCCTCGCGCCGTGGCCGAGCTCCGACACGACGCGCTGACCGGACGACTGGTACTGCTCGCGCCCGGGCGCGCGGCGCGACCCGACACCCACGATGCACCGTCGACACCACACAAGGTCGGGGGAGCCGGCGATCCCGCCGGACCCGATCTCGTCCCCGGGTGCCCGTTCTGCCCGGGGAACGAGCGCGACACGCCTCCGGAAGTGGCACGCGCGGGCAGCGGTGAGCCCGACACCCCAGGGTGGTCGGTGCGTGTGGTGCCGAACCTGTTCCCGATCGTCGGCAGCGAGGATGCGGGGCCCGGCGCGACCGGAGCGCACGAAGTCGTCATCCTCTCGCCGCATCACGGTCGCGCCTTCCACCATCTCGATGACGAGCAGGCCACCCAGGTGCTCACGGTGCTGCGCGACCGCACGCGCGTCCACGCGGAGACCGGGAGCAGCTACGTCCAGGTGCTCGTCAACCACGGGCAAGCTGCCGGCGCGTCGATCGCGCACCCCCACGCCCAGGTCCTCGCGGTCGACTTCGTACCGCCCGCAGTCGCGGTCGCGATCGAACGCTTCGCCGCGACCGACGACGACCTGCTGCTCGCGGACCAGACCGAAGCCCTCGATGCCGGTACCGGCATCGTCGTCGGAGACGAGATCAGGGCGTGGTGTCCCACGGCGGCCGCCTCCCCGTTCGAGACCCGTCTCGCCGCGTCGGGTGCAGGTGCGCGGTTCGAGGCCGCCACCGACGGCGAGGTGCTGGGCGTCGCGATCGTGCTCCGCAACGTCCTTGCCGCGATGTCGCGGGCGCTCGGGTCGCCCCCCTACAACGTCATCGTCCACTCGGCGCCGAACGCCGACGCCACGGTGCCGTACCACTGGTGGGTGGAGGTGCTGCCCCGCATCTCGGTCCTCGCCGGCTTCGAGCTCGGCACCGGACTGGCCGTCAACACCGTGGATCCGGCCGTCGCGGCCCGTCGCCTGCTCGAGCACCTCTGACCGGGCACACCTGACCGGGCACACCTGACTGGGATCAGCGGCCGGTGAATGTCGCCTTGCCCGGTCCGTGCTCGCGGAACGACTGCACGCCGATCGCCGCGTCCTCCGAGTCGAACACTTCGACGAACAGCTCCGACTCGAGATCGAGTCCCGCGGCCAGCGCGCCCTCGAGCCCTCGGTCGATCGCGCGCTTCGCCAGCCCGATCGCGACGGTCGGTCCGGAGGCGAAGCACGCGGCCCACTCGATCGCCTTCGCCTCGGCTTCACCCGCCGGGACCACGCGGTCGACGAGACCGATGGCAAGCGCCTCGTCGGCCCGCACTTGTCGTCCCGACCAGATCAGCTCCTTGGCGCGAGCACTGCCCACGAGGCGCGCCAGTCGTTGCGTTCCACCGCCACCGGGGATGATGCCGAGCAGGATCTCGGGTTGACCCAGACGCGCCGACTCGGCGGCCACCCGCAGGTCGCAGGCGAGCGCGAGCTCGAGCCCACCCCCGAGCGCGTAACCCGAGATCGCCGCGATCACCGGGTGTGGTACCGCCGCGAGCGCGTCGAGAGCCTCACGGAACGCGATCGTGACCGATCTCGCCGCCGCGGAATCGCCGAACTCGGCGATGTCGGCCCCCGCTGCGAGTGCCTTCTCCGACCCGCACACCACCACGGCGCGCACCGCGGCGTCGGCCGCGACCCGACGGGCGGCATCGGCGATCTCGGCGAGCATGGCCCGCGAGAGCGGATTCATCGGTGGACGGTCGAGGCGGAGCACGGCCACCGCATCGTCACGGACTTCGACGGCGACGCCCGCCTGATCGGCGGAGAACTGATCGGCAGACGGCTGATCGGGCATCCCCGGAGCGTATTCGGCCGTGCTTCG
>JANOWV010000631.1:0-4202 GCA_031418075.1 Actinomycetes bacterium | reverse complement strand
CCTCAAGGAGGTGGACGCCCGGGACGGCGTCGCCGCGTAGGACGTCGTCGAGCGTCATCGGGCCGCGATCATCGGGCCGCAGTCATCGGTCCACCATCATCGTGCGCCGCGTCATCGGGCGCCGATCACTGGGCGACGATCTCGCGGAACGAGTCGTAGTGGTCGTCGGTGTAGTAGCGGTCGCCGTCGGCACCAACCACGATCCGGCGCGCGCCCCGGTCGGAGGAGCCCGGCGTCTCCACCGTGTACTCCCGGTAGTACCCGCTCGACCGGGCGGGGAGGAGGCCTTCACGGTTCCCGAAGACGCCATCGTCCTGGCGATACGGGTACGGCCCGCCATCCCGGATCAGCACGAGGGTGTCGAGCGCCTTGGTGGGGAGATCACCGATCGAGACGGTCGCGAGGTCGCTCGCCCGGGTGGGCGACGCCGAGGGTGTCGCGTCCGAGGCGGGTCGCGTGGTCGTGGTGCGTCCGCCGGAGGTGGTGCGCTCGCTGGTGGTGCTCGTCGACGCGGTGCGTGTCGACGAGCCATCGTCGGCGCTCTGGACCAGTTCGATGATCCCGAAGACGATCGCGGCGACGACCGCGACCATCGAGAAGACGCGGCGCAGATTCTTCGACGACACGTCAGTCTCCCCCTGGTCTCATCGTTCGGCGAGCACTGCGACCGTCCGCCCGACGGTCTCACGGTTCGCCATCGCTTCGAGCGCCGCGGGGAGATCCTCGAAGCCGACGGTCTGGCCGACGACCGCGCGTACCCGTCCCGTCTGCACCATGTCGACGACGTCGCGCATGATCTGCGCGCCGAGGTCGTTCGACGGGAGGTTCCAGCCGAGCGCCTGCTTCATCATCGTGGCCCGCTCGGCATCGGCGTAGGAGAGCAGCACGCCGCACAGCTTGAAGTTCCCGGCCGCGACGCGGCGGGGGACGATCAGCTTCTCGTCGGCGAACGACTTGTCGGACGCGAAGCCCATCATCACGTAGCGGCCGTTGTAGGCGAGGCAGTTCATCGAGTCGGCCATCACCGCTTCACCGACGTTGTCGAACACGATGTCGACCCCCCGGTTCTCGGTCGCTTCCATCACGACCGGAGCGAACTCGGTCGTGCGGTAGTTGATGACGGTGTGGGCGCCGAGCTCACGGCACAGCGTGGCCTTCTCGTCGGAACCCACGGTGGCGATCACGCGCGCCCCGGCGTCGACCGCGAGCTGCACGGCCGCGGACCCTGCGCCGCCCGCGGCCGCGTGGATCAGGACCGTCTCGCCGTCGTGGAGCTCGGCCCGGTCGAACAATCCGAGCCACGCGAGGTGGAACGGGAAGAACAGCGCAGCCGCGTCGGGCAACGGGACCGACTCCGGCATCTCGAACGCCGAGATCGCCGGGCAGATCGAGTACTCGGCGAACCCTCCGTTCGCCATGCGGGTGATCGCAACGACCCGCTTTCCCGCGAGCTCCTCCGCGCCCGGTCCGCACGCGTCGACGATGCCCATGACCTCCATGCCGGGGGAGTAGGGGAGATCGGGGCGCACCATCATGTTGCGCCCGTTCACCCGCTCGAGGTCGTTGAGGTTCAGCGGGATCCCCAGCGCTCGAACCCGCACCTCGCCGTCGCCCGGCTCGGGGATCTCCACCTCGTCGAGCTGGAGCACCTCGGTGGGGCGCGGCCCGTACTCGTGGGTGCGCCAGGCGCGCATCGTGGGGCTCATGCGTCATCCACTCCGTCGGGGTCGGGGTCTGTGCCGTCGGGTGTCGCGAGATCGCCCTCGGGCGACAGCGCGAAGTGCTCGATGTAGCGCGAGAATTCGCGGCGCACGGTGACCGGATCGACCCCGAACTCCTCGGGCTCGTACCGGTGGATCCCGTCCTTGCCCTTGGGGTGATCGGCGATGTAGGCGCGCATCGCCGCGGCGCCCTCGTCGCTCATCGGGAGTCCGAGTGCTTCGTAGATCCGCTCGATCTCTGCGAATTGGTCGGCTACGAAGTCGGTGAAGCGCATGTCGTAGAACACGGCATCGGGGTACTCGCGGGCCGCTCGTACGTCGATCGCTCGTTCCAGCACCATGCGCAGCCGCGCAGTCCAGTCGCGCGCGACCTCGTGAGGGTCGACCGAGTCGCTCCCGGCCGAGCGCACCAGCGCCGTGAGGCTGGCGTACGAGGTCATCGACTTCACCGGGTCGCGATGGGTGAAGACGATGCGGGCGTCGGGGTAGGTGGCGAGCAGCTGCTCGAGCCCCCACATGTGCGCGCCGGTCTTGAGCACCCACCGGTCGCGCATGTTGCGCCACCCCAGGTGCTGGAGCTGGCGGCGGTGGAACTCGTACACCGGAGTCCAGTCGGCCCCGGTGTCGACCCAGTCCTCGTACGTGGGCACGTTGAACTGGTTGTGGAAGAGGGCAGTGCACATCGACTCGCCCATCATCACGACGCACTCCTGGGAGAGCCGTGCGCCCATCGGGTGCATCGCCTTGAACAGCGTCGAGCGCTCATCGCCGACCGGGATCGTGGCCTGGCACGCCTCGATCCGGGGGTCGTCGGCCGCGGTTCGCGCGTCCGGCGGTGGCGACGGGAACATCAGCTCCCAGGTGAGTGGGGCGCGATTGGCCGGGTCCTGGTTGAGGATGTCGTGGAGGATCGTCGTTCCCGTGCGGGGGAGCCCGATGATGAAGACGGGCTTGACGATCTCGACGTCGGCGATCCCGGGATGCTTCGCCCGATCCGCGACGTAGTGCAGACGGTTCACGATGTGCAGGAGGATCCGCTCGGTGGCGATGAAGTCGCCGATGTCGTTGAGCGCGGCGTCGGCGTTCAGGGAGTCGACGAACCTGTGCAGGCCATCGACGAACTGGTTCGCACCCGACGCCGCGTCGCCGAGGTCGGTGAGCCCGCCGGCACGCTCCTGCGCGGTTGCGAGCAGGGCGTCGACGTCGAGGGCCGCGGGCATGGCCCGGAGGCTATCGGGACTGCTCGGGCCTCAAGATGGTGTCGGCGGCGTGGTGTCGGCGGGGACGTCGGCCGGGTGGTCCTTGGCCAGGGCTCGGAGCCGCTCGATGCGCTCGTCGAGGAGCAGGGCTCCTGCCAGCCGTTGGCCGCTCCGGGTCTTCGCGCCCGCGGCGACCTGCGACGGAAACTCGATCCACAGTGGCGCCGTCGCGCGCGTGACGCGGTGCACGTTCGACGTGTCGGCGTCGAGCTTCTCGAGCGCGCGCACCAACGACAGCGGGTTACGGGTGAAGCGCACGGCCTCACGGTCGCGCTCGACGCCCTGATCGCGGAGCGCCCACACCTGGAGCCATTCGCCGAACCGGCGCACGGGCCACCCGAGCACCGCCTTGAGGATGTTGTCGTCGCCACCGTCGAGCGCCGAGATCGCGCCTCCGGTGAGCGCGACGGTCCAGCTCGACAGCGCCACATCCCAGCTGCGGATCCGACTCACCTCGTAGGCCAGCACGGCCTCGAGCTCGTCGCGCGACAGCACCGTCTGCAGTCCGGACGTGATCCCGACGATCGCGGCAGACGGCCGGGTGCCCACCCCGAAGGAGTTCGGCGCCGGATCATCGATCACGGCGAAGCGGGGCGGCGGGATGTTGGCGACGATGGCCAGGCCCTCGAGCAGGTTGCGAACCTCCTTGTGGTCCGACCCGTCGCTGATCGTCGCACCGGTCTCGGTGAGCACCTGCTCCTCGAGGCGGCGACGGGCAAAGGGGATTCGCAAGAGCCCGAGCACCAGCCCGACCACGAACGAGACGGCCGCGATCGCGCCGAACCCGATCCCGACCCACTTCACCTCGTTGAGCGAACCGGGGAGCTCGCCGACGTTGAACAGGATCGCCACCACGATCCCGACCACCACCGCGACGGCCGCGAGCGCGATCGCCAGCATGTAGTTGATCGTGGCGAAGACGACGAGGGCGACGATGCGGCTGCGGTTCCGCCGTGCGAACAGGTCGGTCTTGTCGGACATCGGCGGAAGACTAGCTACCCGACTACGGGCGCGTGCCGTGACCGCGACGGCGGCTACCGGCGGCGCACGTCCCCCTCGAGGTGGGCCGGGACGTGCCCCATCTTCCCGTCTTGAAAGTCGCGGATGGCCTGGCGGATCTCGTCGTCAGTGTTCATGACGAATGGTCCGTAGTGCGCGACCGGCTCACGGATCGGTTGTCCACCGAGGAGCAGCACCTCGAGGGGTTCCGCCGAATCTTCGG
>JANOWV010000630.1:0-1910 GCA_031418075.1 Actinomycetes bacterium | reverse complement strand
GCGTAAGGGGCCAGAGCTGCTCCTTCGGGAAACCGCGACACGAACTCTCGCCGCCGCTGCGCCCATGCTGGCGCCCCCGCCCTCGCCGCAGCCGTGATCGGCGCTCGTGTCGTCAACGACATCCGAGAGCCTGGCTGCAGTGTCTGGCTCGCGGAACCCGACGGGCCGATGATCACGAGATCGTCGCCCTCGACAAGGCCAAGTGCGCCGCCGCGAGCACCGATCGCCGCAGGAACACCGTCGACGAGGGCGCGCGCGACCTCCTCCGGCGTAAGCGCCGCCGAGAGCGATGCGGAGAGACTCTGGAGCCCCAGGACCCGGACGCGCGATCGCTCGGCGCGGTCTACAGCATCCGCAGCCCGGGAGTGCCCCTTGCGCATCGCGATCCCGACGCCGGCCACGGTCACCCCAACGACGAGGCTAGCCGCCCATCGAACGAACTCGTCCCTCGTGGCGATCTCGAGTGTGGAGCGAGGCGGCGCGATGACCCACGCTGCGAGCGTCCAACCCGGCACGAGGGCCGCGATGCCCCCGGTCGCTCCCGCCGTCCAGACAGCGATGGCGGCAGCGCCGACGAGTGGTGCGTACACGATGTCGTCGCTGAGAGCGAGGATGAGTATCGCTCCCAGAACCCCGAGGCCGCCGATGATGACGCCAATTGCGACCGCGGCGCCCTGACCGCGCGCCCGCGGGCGGAACTCACCCGCTGTCGTCAGATCCGCGTCGTCGCCGAGTTCCACCCGCACAATCTACTAGCACGGAGATCTTGACAATTCAGACGAGGACGAGCGCCGACGGCTTCATGACGGCCACACATCCGACGAGCCACGCGAGAGTGGGTGCGAAGCATCTGCCTCGCACCCACCCTCTTCCACTATCGATCATCGTCCCTAACGTGTGACGCGGAACGAGACCAGCCGTCGGGTCGATATGCCGGCGAGGACGTTCTCGCCCGCCTTGCGCGCGCGGGCAAACATCACGAGCAACTGCTGGTTCCGCGATGTCGGGAAGCCGCCGATCTGGCGGAACTCGAGCGTCGCCCAGCCGTCCGAACCCGTCGGCTGCTCGTTCGGAATCGAGAACTGGTTGTACGGAACCGCCGTTACGTAGAGGAGAGCGCCCTGCACCGAAGCTCCACAGGCCGTCACGTGAAATCGCGCGGTGACGGTCTCCGTCCCGAACGAGATCGTGCTCGGTGACACCTGGGTCTGGTCGATCAGGAGACGTGCAGGCGGCGTGACCTCACCGATCGCGATCGAGCCACCGCTCGACTTGCCACAACCGTTGGACGGCGGTGGCGAAGCTGCAGCCTTGACGACGGCGGTCGGCACCGACGTGGCCTGCCTGGAGCCGTCGCTGTTCTTCGCGGTCACGGTGATGCGGAGCGTGTTGCCCGCGTCGACGGCCTTGAGAACGTAGGTGCTGTTCTTCGCTCCGCCGATCGAGGCGCAGCTACCGCCGTCCGAATCGCACCGCTTCCAGGCGTATGCATAGGTGATCGGCTCCGTCCCTTCCCACGTACCGCGCGATGCGGTAAGGGTCTTCCCCTCCTCCGCAGTCCCCGCGATCGTCGGCGGGGTCGTGTTGTTCGGTGCTACAGCGAGCGCTGCGTCACCCGAGCCGACGAGGAGCCCTGATGTGACGACGGCGACGAGTGCGGCAATGGGTACCAGTGCAAGCTTCACGGTTCTGTTCATGTCCATACCTCCTAAGTGCTAGTGGTGTCGTGCCTCCGGCTTTCAGCATCCCCTGTTCGCTCGATCCCGAAACACCGACTCTGTCCGCGTGTTTGACGCGTCGCAGCCACGGGTATACGGGGTTGAACCACTCAGAACCCCAAAGTTGAACCGTTCAAAACCCCAAAGGAGGTTCACCCATGCTCTGGATTCTCGTCTTGCTCCTCGTCCTCT
>JANOWV010000629.1:0-4193 GCA_031418075.1 Actinomycetes bacterium | reverse complement strand
CGAGTCGCGTGTCGAACAACAGGCCGAAGAACCTCGCCGCGTCCGCGTCGTACCGATCGTCGTCGGGCGCGAGGTACCGGATGAAGGGGTCCGTCTCGAACGCGCGGACGGCGGTCTCCACCGACGTTGCTCGGTCGTTGGCGGTCGCTCGGCGAATCGACATCGCGGGAGCGTACCGATGAGGTTGACGCCACCTCCCGCAATTCGTAGGCTTCCACGAACATCTGTTCGACTCGACAGGAGCTCCCATGGCGAAGGTGAAGCCCATCCCCGACGGGTATCCCCGGGTGACCCCGTACCTCTACATCGATGGCGCCGCGGCCGCGATCGACTTCTACTGCACCATCCTCGGCGGGACGGAGCGGATGCGGATGCCCGCACCCGAAGGCAAGGTCGGCCACGCCGAGATCCAGTTCGGCGAATCGGTCGTCATGCTCGCCGACGAGTCACCCGAGATGGGCGCGCTGAGCCCCAAGACCGTGGGCGGCACACCGATGTCGCTCATGCTCTACGTGGAAGACGTCGACGCGACCGTCGCTCAGGCGGTCGAGGCCGGCGCGACGATCACCGACGCCGTCGGGGACAAGTTCTACGGTGACCGGACCGGCACGATCTCGGACCCGTTCGGCCACAGCTGGAACATCGCGACCCACATCGAGGACGTGTCCCCCGAGGACATGGAAGCGCGCATGCAGGAGATGATGGGCTGACCCGGAGCGCCGACGTCCTGCGCGCGCGCCCAGGGCGGCGGTGACCTGAGGAGCACGCAAACCTGACGGGTCGTTAGAATCCCGCCGCGACAACGGCTGCAGCGACCCCTGGAGTGACCGTCAGTGGACTTCGACTTCTCGCCCGACCAGCGCGCATTCCTCGAGGAAGTGGAAGCGTTCCTCGACGCGAACGACGACCCGGATGTCTTCGACGTCACCCGCGAGAACTTGTCGCAGATCGTCGACACGCCCAAGCTTCGCAAGTTCATGGCCACCCTCGGCAAGAAGGGCTGGCTCGGCATCACCTGGCCCAAGAAGTGGGGCGGCCAGGAAGGCGACGGGGTCGACGAGTACCTGTTGAACGAAGCCCTCGCGGGGCGAGGCGGGCCCCAGATCGGCAAGGGCGTCGGGATCATCGGGAAGACGATCCTCGCCCATGGCACCGAGAAGATGAAGCAGGAGTTCTTGCCCCAGATCCTGCGCAACGACATCGAGTTCGCGGTGGGCTACAGCGAACCCGATGCCGGTTCCGACGCCGCGTCGATGCGCCTCAAGGCCACCCGCGACGGCGACGGATGGCGGCTGAACGGCCAGAAGACCTGGACGACCTCGGCCCACTTCGCCGAGTGGTACTGGGTCGGCGCCCGCACCGACCCCGAGTCCAAGCACCACGGCATCACCTTGTTCCTCGTGCCCCTCGACCAGCCCGGCATCACCATCAACGGCATCTGGACGATGGGCGACGAGCGCACGAACGACGTGTTCTTCGACGAGGTCTTCGTGCACGACGACTACGTCGTCGGCGACCTGAACCATGGGTTCCAGTACATCTCCGAAGCACTCGACCTCGAGCGCTTCACGATGTTCACCTTCTCGCCGATCGAGCAACGACTGGATCTCCTCTGCGACTACGTCGCGAACGAGACGCGCGACGACAAGCCACTCAAGGACGACCCGGTGATCCGCCAGCGGATCGCCCGGCTGGTCACCGAGGGCGAGGTGGCGCGCGTGCTCGGCCTCAAGGTCGTCGCAGCTTCGATGAAGGGCGGTGCGCCTCCCACGACCGAGGCGTCCGAGTACAAGCTGTTCGCCACCGAGCTCTCGAAGCGGCTGGCGGACGCATCGATGGACATCGGCGGCCCCGGCTCACAGCTTCGTGTCCGCACCGAGGAAGCGCCGATGGCGGGGCGGTCCGAATCGACGTACCGCTACACCGTGATCGACACGATCGGTGGCGGATCGTCGGAGATCCAGAAGAACATCATCGCCCGCCGCGCGCTCGGGCTCCCGAAGAACTTCTGAGTTGGCTCCGCTCCTCGACGGTGTCACCGTCCTCGACCTCGCAAGCGTCGGCCCGGCTGCGCGCGCCTCGCGCTGGCTGGCCGACTACGGCGCGACGGTCGTCAAGGTCGGTCCCGTTCCCGCCCGCGGCGGCGTCCAGGTCGTACCGGTGTTCTTCGCCTACAGCGCGCACCGCTCGATGCTGCGGGCGCAGTTCGACCTCAAGGCGCCCGAAGGCCGCGACGCGTTCCTCAAACTGGCCGAGTCGGCCGACGTCATCATCGAGAGCTTCCGCCCCGGCGTCAGCGATCGCCTCGGCATCGGGTACACCGACGTGAAGACCCGGAACCCCAGGATCATCTACTGCTCGACGACCGGCTTCGGCCAGGACGGACCGCACGCGCAGTGGGCCGGCCACGACCTCGACTACCTCGCCGTCGGCGGCTTCCTCGACTGCACCGGCCGCGACGCCGACGGACGGCCACCGATCCCCGGCGCGACCGTGGCCGACAGTGCCGGTGGCGGGATGCACGCGGTGATGGCCATCCTCGCCGCGCTCGTCGGGCGTGCGAGCTCGGGCGAGGGCGCGTACCTCGACGTCTCCGTTGCCGACGGCGTCCTCGCGCTCATGGCGCTCCAGATCGACGAGTACCTCGCGACCGGTTCCGAACCCGGCCCCGGGCACGGCATCCTCACAGGCCGGTACGCGTGCTACGACACGTACGAAGCTGGTGACGGGAAGTGGCTCGCGCTGGGGATCATCGAAGGCCGCTTCTGGACAAACCTGTGCGACGCGCTCGGCCTGAGTCGGTGGCGCGACCACCAGACTGACGACGCTGCACAAGACGCGATCCGCGCCGATCTGCGCGCCGCGTTCGCCACGAAGCCCCGCGATGCGTGGGTCGAGCTCCTCGCCCCCGCCGACACGTGCATCGCTCCGGTCTTGAGCGTGCCGGAGCTCGTCGACGATGAGCAGTTCTTGGCGCGCGGCGCGTTCGTCAGCGCCGAGCACCCCGAGCACGGGGCGTTCCGCCAGGTCGGGCCGGTGTTGGCCGGCCAGACACCCGCGGAGGGCGCCTACGCCGTACGCGGCGCCGACGTCACCGATACCGACGTCCTGTTGCGCGCGGCAGGAGTGTCCGACGACGAGTACTCGAAGCTGGTCGAAGCAGGAGTGGTCGCATGAGTGAAGGTGCAGTCGACGAGCTTCCCGCCGACGTGGTCGAACGGATCGACCAGGTCGCGTACGAGGAGAGGGGGACGTTCCCAGTCGAGCGGGGCTACGTCTGGACCACCTGCGCCGCCGTCGAGAACGGGAACCCACTCTTCTGGGACGACGCCGTCGCCGAAGAGCTGACCGACGGCGCAATCGCCCCCCCGACGATGCTGTCCGTCTGGTTCCGACCCCATCATTGGACGCCAGGGCAGGCCAAGCAGGCACTCCCGCTCCAGGTCCACTTCGACATGAAGGAGCGCTTCGAGCTCCCCGAGGCAGTGATGACCGAGAACTCGATCGTGTTCCACGACCCGGTGAGAACCGGTGACGTGCTTGCGACCTGTCAACGCTTGCGCTCGGTGAGCGGACCAAAGACCACCAAGCTGGGCACGGGCCGCTTCTGGGTCATCGATGTCGAGTACCGCAACCAGGACGACGAGCTCGTCGGAGTGGAGTCCTACACCGGCTTCGGCTACCGAAAGGCCGGCCAGTGACCGCGCCCGCACCGCTTCTTTTCGACGAGGTCCACGAGGGCGACGCGCTCCCGACGCTCACCCAGGACGTGACCCCGACCACCGTCGTGCTCGGCGCGCTCGCGAGCCGAGACTGGCGCCCGATGCACCACGACCACCACTTCGCGGTGGAGCGCAACGGGATGCGCGACGTGTTTCTCTCCACCCCCAACCAGGCCGCATGGTTCGAGCGCTACCTCACCGACTGGTCGGGCCCGCGCGGTCGGCTCGGACGCATGAAGTTCCGCATGAAGGACTCGGTCTTCGCCGGCGACACGATGATCATGGAGGGTGTCGTGCGCGGCACTGAGATCGACGACACCGGAACCGCCTGGGCTGAGGTCGATGTCACCATGCGCGTCGGAGACCGCGTGTCGACGATGTGCACGGCGCGTGTCGCGCTCCCCGTCAGTCTCGACGACAACCCCTGGGCCCGGCGCGCCGAGCGCTGGCAGCCCTGAACGCTCACCCCGC
>JANOWV010000628.1:0-4110 GCA_031418075.1 Actinomycetes bacterium | reverse complement strand
TCGTTCGGGTACAAGCACGGCGTCCCGCTCGATGTCGACCTCCTCTTCGACTGTCGCTTCTTGCCGAACCCGCACTGGGTCGACCGACTCCGACCGCTCGCGGGTACCGATGCCAAGGTGCGGCGCTATGTCCTGGAACAGCCCGACGCCGCGCCGTTCCTGGAGGAGCTCGAACGGCTCCTTGCGCTCGTGTTGCCTGCGTATCAGCGTGAGGGGAAGGCGTACCTCTCGATCGGGATCGGCTGTACGGGCGGTCGGCACCGGAGCGTGGTGATCGCAACCGAGCTGGCGAAGATCCTGGGGAAGCTCGGGTTCCCGGCCCGGGTCCATCATCGGGACGTCGAGCGTGTCTGAGTCGGGGCCGGCGGTCGTCGCGCTCGGTGGTGGACACGGTCTCTCGGTCGCATTGCGCGCGGCGCGCCAGTATGCGGGGAAGCTCACCGCCGTCGTGAGCGTGGCCGACGACGGTGGATCGAGCGGCCGGCTGCGGCGCGATCTCGACGTCGTGCCGCCGGGCGATCTCCGCAAGTGCCTGGTCGCGCTCGCCGAGACCGACGACGTGTGGGCGACCGCCTTCGAGCACCGGTTCGGCGGCACCGAGCTCGGGGGACATGCGCTCGGCAACCTGATCCTGGTCGGCCTCGTCGAGACGCTCGGCGACGTCACCGCCGCGCTCGACGAAGCAGGGCGGCTGCTCGGCGCGGTGGGGCGCGTGCGTCCCGCGACGTCCCAGCGAGTGGTGCTCGAGGCCCGGGCGCAGGGAAGCGACGCCGACGGTGACATCCATCTCGAAGGTCAGGTCGCGGTCATGGAGCACCGAGGCCGGATCCGTAGGGTGGAGCTCGTCCCCCCGGACATCGCCGCTCATCCCGACGCCATCCGGGCGATCGACGCGGCCGATCAGGTGGTGCTCGCCCCCGGCTCGCTGTTCACCAGCCTCCTTCCGGTGCTGATGGTCCCGGAGATCCGTGCTGCCATCGCGCGGACATCGGCGCAGGTGGTCCAGGTCGCGAACCTGGCACCGCAGATCCCCGAGACCGAAGGGCTGGACCTCGTCGATCATCTCCGTGCCGTGCTGGAGCACGACGTGCGCGTCGATGCCGTGGTCGTGGCATCGGATGGACATCTCGCGGCCGACACGAGCGCGCTCGAGGAGTGCGGGGTTCGGGTGACGTTGGCCGCCCTGGCCCGCACCGGTGCCGCGGATGGGGCATGGGCCCACGATCCAGCCAGATTGGCGCAGGTCCTGTCCGATCTGCTGGCATCGGAGGAGCGGAGCGCGATCGCGCTCCCGGGCGGAACCTAGAGGAGTGTCGGTCGGATGAGCGTTCGCGTGGGGATCAACGGTTTCGGGCGGATCGGACGCTCGTTCTTCCGTGCGCTGCTCGCGCGCGGGGGGAGTGCCGGCGTCGAGCTCGTGGCCGTCAACGACCCGATGGGCGATGCCGCGACGATGGCATTCCTGCTCAAGCACGACTCGGTCGGCGGAACCTTGCACCACGATGTGCAGGCCACTGCCAACGGCTTCTCGGTCGATGGTGTCGAGGTGCGCAAGCTCGACGTCATGGACCCGGCCGAGATCCCATGGGGCGAGCACGGCGTCGACGTGGTGATCGAGTCCACCGGCTTGTTCACGGCGCGCGACAAGGCGGCCGGCCACCTGCAGGGTGGCGCCAAGCGGGTCGTGATCTCTGCGCCGAGCGGCGACGCCGACGCGACGATCTGCATCGGCGTCAACGACGACGTCTACGACGCGAGCGCCCACACCGTCATCTCGAACGCGTCGTGCACGACGAACTGTCTGGCGCCGATGGCAAAGGTCCTCAACGACACGTTCGGTATCGAGCGCGGGTTCATGACCACTGTGCACGCGTACACCAGCGACCAGTCGCTCCAGGACCTGTCGAAGCCCACGCGCAGCGGGAAGCCGGACCTTCGCCGGATGCGTGCCGCCGCGCTCTCCATCATCCCGAGCAGCACCGGTGCGGCCCGGGCGATCGGCGAGGTGCTCCCAGAGCTGAAGGGTCGACTCGACGGCTTGGCGCTCCGGGTCCCCACGCCGACCGGCTCCATCACCGACCTCTCGGCCGAGATCCGGACCGAGGCATCGATCGATCAGATCAACGCGGCGTTCCGCGAGGCCGCGAACGACCCGTCGTTCCAGCGGGTGCTCGAGTACAGCGAGGAGCCGTTGGTCTCCGCCGACATCGTCGGCAACCCCGCGTCGTGCATCCTCTCGGCCGGGGAGACGATGGCCAACGGGAATCTCGTGAAGGTGCTGGGCTGGTACGACAACGAGTGGGGTTACTCGAACCGGCTGGTCGACCTGGTCGCGTTCGTCGGTCACTGAGCGTACCGACGTGCAGCTGCCCCATCTGGAGGACCTTCCACTCGAACGCGGTGCACGCGTCCTGGTCCGATTCGACTTCAACGCCCCCGTACGGGACGGCGTGGTGGAGGACGACCTCCGCATCGCCACGGCGCTCCCGACGATCGAGTGGTTGCGCGAGCGCGACGCAGTAGTCGTCACGTGTGGTCATCTCGGGCGGCCGAAGGGTCGGCCCGATCCGGAGCTGTCGATGGCGCCGATCGCGCGGCGCCTCGGTGAGCTGCTCGGCACCGACGTCACGCTCGCCCCGGGCATCATCGGATCGGCGGTCGAGTCCGCGATCGCGAGCCTCGAGCCCGGCTCCGTAGCGATGCTCGAGAACCTGCGTTTCGACCCGGGCGAGACGGCCAACGAGCCTGGGTTCGCGACGGGCCTCACCACGACCTGTGACGCGTACGTCAACGATGCGTTCGGAGCCTCGCACCGATCGCACGCGTCGATCGTCGGCCCACCTCGCGTGGTCCCGAGTGCGGCCGGACGACTGCTCGAGCGCGAGGTCGAGGTGCTGTCCCGGCTGCTCGACGGGCCGCGTCGGCCATTCGTCGCCGTGCTCGGTGGCGCCAAGGTCAGCGACAAGCTCGGCGTGATCACCGCCCTGCTGGAGCGGTGCGACACGATCTTGGTCGGTGGCGCGATGGCGTTCACGTTCGTTGCGGCCCGGGGCGGCGAGATCGGGGACTCGCTCGTCGAACCCGACCAGATCGATGTGTGCAGAGGCCTGCTCGAGTCCGGCCGGGTCCAGATCCCCACCGACGTGGTCATCGCCGAGGAGATCGATGCGGGGGCTGCGACGCGCATGGTGCGCATCGACGCGATCCCTGCGGGGTGGAAGGGGCTCGACATCGGGCCCGAGACGGCGGGAACGTTCGCCGATGTCATCGCGGAGGCGGGGACCGTCCTCTGGAACGGACCGATGGGGGTGTTCGAGGTTGCACCGTTCGCGTCGGGGACCCACGCCGTGGCCGAGGCGGTTGCGTCGACCAACGGCTTCACCGTGGTCGGGGGTGGCGACAGTGCCGCCGCGGTGCGCCAGATGGGCTTCGCCGACCAGGTCGACCACGTGAGCACCGGCGGGGGAGCATCGCTCGAGCTGATCGAGCAGGGCGACCTCCCCGGGCTCGCGGCGCTTCGCAACGCGCGCGCACACACGAACGACCACTGACCACCACCACGTCCTACAACCAGAGTCCTACAACCAGAGCCGAGGGCACCCACGATGGGCCGCACACCGATCATCGCCGCCAACTGGAAGATGCATCACGACCATCTGGTCGCGATCCAGGTGATCCAAAAGCTCTCGTACCGGCTCGAGGCCGACGACTACAAGGCGTGCGACGTGGTGGTGTGCCCACCGTTCACCGATCTGCGGACGCTCCAGACCCTGCTCGAAGCCGACGAGATCCCGATCGCACTCGGCGCGCAGCACTGCCACTTCGAGGAGTCCGGGGCGTTCACGGGCGAGGTCAGCCCGGTGATGTTGGCCAAGCTCAACGTCGCGTACGTGATCGTCGGCCACTCCGAGCGCCGCCAGGTCTTCGGCGAGACGGACGACATGGTGAACCGGAAGGTCAAGGCCGTGCTCGAGCACGAGATAATCCCGATCGTCTGCGTCGGCGAGACGCTCGAGGAGCGCGACGCCGGGCACACCGAGGTCCGCGTCGACGCCCAGACCCGCGCCGCGTTCGCCGGTCTCAAGGCCGATGCCGCCGAGCGGTGCGTGG
>JANOWV010000627.1:0-1679 GCA_031418075.1 Actinomycetes bacterium | reverse complement strand
AGCAAGACCCCCACCACGACCCGATCCCGCCCGACCAAGGCCAAGGCCAAGGGCTGCGTCATGCCTGCCTGCAAGGCGACGCGCGTGCGCGGCAAGGTGTACTGCTCCACGCACGCCCCGGTCGCCCGCGAGCGCATTCGTATCGCCGCCGGCGAAGCCGCCTGGGCGTAGGACCCCGCCCGCATCTCGGGCGCGGACCCCTCGAGCGCGATCAGTCGTCCTTGAGGGCGACCGCGTTCGGGGTGACGTGCATCGTCGGCTCGTAGTCGGCAACTTCGATCTCACGACCCTCGGCGTCGAACTTCGCGTACAGCGCGTCTCGACATGCCGTGCACATCCCATAGAAGCGCATCGGCTCCGTTCGCTGGCAACGGATGCACTCCATCTCGATCGGAGTGAGGTCGAGCTGGTCGGTCACAGGACTCCCTGGTGTCTGACGTGCGCCGTCGAACGTAGGGGCCGGTCGGCGGTCCAGCCCGTCGGGACAGGATGGCGCGGGCGGACTACCGCGGCGCGGATCCCCGGCCCGTAGGGGAATCCGGCTACCGTCCCGCGGTGTCCCAGCGTGCCCATTTCGCCGGGCCTTCCCGGCAGCGATGGGCCCTCGCGGCGATGTCGATCGCGAACTTCGCCGTGGCACTCGACTTCCTCGGCGTCAACATCGCGCTGCCGGCGATCGGTCGCGATCTCCACGGCACCACCGGCGAACTCCAATGGGTCACGACCGCGTACCTGTTGACGCTGACCGCCGCGCTGGTCCCCTCGGGACGCGCCGCCGACATCTACGGGCGGGCCCGGACGTGCGCGGTCGGCCTCGGCCTCTTCGCGGTCGGCTCGGTCGCCGGTGCAGTCGCGGGGACGATCGAAGTGCTCGCGGTCGCCCGCGGCGTCACCGGGCTGGGAGCTGCTGTCCTCACCGCGACGACCCTCGCGATTGTCAGTGATGCGTTTCCCGACCGCGCGGCCCGAGCCCGGGCGATCGGCGTCTGGACCGCCATCGGAGCCGTCGGTTCCGCGCTCGGGCCCCCGTTGGCGGGGATCGTCACCCAGGAGGCGTCCTGGCGATGGTTCCTCGTTTTCTCCGTGCCCCTCACCGGGACCGCGCTGGCGTTCATCCTCCGTGATGGATGGAGGTCCCGCGACGCGGTCGCGCCGGCGTCGCTGCAACCCCGGCAAGGCGTGCGCGGGATGGACTGGGCGGGCGCAGTCCTCCTGGCGGTGACGATCGGCGCGGGTGTGATCGCGTTGCTCGAGGGCCCTGAGCTGGGGTGGGGTGCGCCGTTGGTGGTCGGTGGGGAAGGGATCGCCGTCGTAGCGCTCGGGTTGCTCGTGCGGCGCGAACGCGCCACGTCGACGCCGATGCTGCCGCGTGCCCTGTTCCGCCAAGGTTCCTTTGCCGCGAGCTCCGGGGTGGCGTTCCTCGCCAACGTCGCGTTCGCCTGCGTCCTGTTCTTCATGACCCTGTACCTACAGCAGGTGCGCGGCCTCACGCCCTCGGAAGCCGGCCTCGCATTCCTCGCCCTGTCGGCCGCGCTCGTCGTCGGATCGCCGATCGCCGGTCGGCTGGTCGCCGGCATCGGGGGTCCGGTGGTGATGGCCGTGGGCATGGCACTCCTCACCGCGTCGTTCGTCGTTCTCGGTCTCGTGGGGCTCGGGACCAGCATGGTGGTCATCGCCGG
>JANOWV010000626.1:0-4144 GCA_031418075.1 Actinomycetes bacterium | reverse complement strand
CCGCGGCGCGCGCCTGACCGCACAGCTCGTGGACGATCCCGGTCGCGTCGAGGCCCTCGTGGGGGTAGAGCCGGAGCGAAACCGAACCGGGCGCGAAGGGCGCTCGGACGTGCGGATCCGGGCGACGCGTCGAGTCCATGAGGGTGAGAGACTGGCGCACGTGGAGCCGGCCGTCGACTCGACCCCTGAAGGTCCGGTCGACGTCGGAGTCCTGATCCCGCCCGAATGGTTGGGTGCCGGCTATGAGGCGGCGCTCGCCCAGGTGCGGGCGGTCGACCCGAGGATCAGCGTGATCGCTGAGCCCTATGCCGAGTCCCACGAGCTGCGGAGTGCACGGGGGACGCCGGGCATCCCATCGGAACGTCTCGGCGAGCTGCGCGCGCAGGCGCCGGCGCTGACCGACGCCCAGCTCGCAGCGCTCGGCCGGGTGCAGGTGGTACTCGCGATCGACCTCCCGTTCGACGTGGCGACACTCGCGCCGCGTCTGCGGTGGGTGCAGGCGGTCGGCGCCGGCACCGCCCAGCTCCAGACAGCAGGGCTCGGTGACGCCGGGATCCGACTCACGTCGGCGGCAGGGGTGAACGCCGTCGGGATCGCGGAGTTCGTCATCGGGCGGTTGCTCGGTCACTGGAAGCACGTCGACGCGCTCGCCGATGCGCAGCGGAGGCACGCCTGGGAGCCGGTCTACGGTCGTCAGCTGTCGGGGTCGACCATCGGTCTCATCGGGCTCGGCGAGATCAACGCAGCAGTCGCATCGCGCTTGCAGGCGTTCGGCGTATCCATCGTCGCGACCCGCCGCTCGGCGACGCCGGGCGCCACTGCCCCCGGCATCGACGCCTTGTATCCGCCTACCGAGCTCCACCAGATGCTCGCCGGCTGCGATGCGGTCGTCGCCGCGGTGCCGGAGACTCCCGAGACGATCGGGGTCATGGACGGCGCGGCCTTCGCGGCGATGCAGCCCGGAGCATTCTTCTGCAACGTCGGACGCGGTTCGTTCGTCGACGAGCCCGCCCTCATCGCCGCGCTCACGAGCGGACACCTCGGGGGCGCGGCGCTCGATGTCGCAAGTGTGGAGCCGCTCCCGGCTGACGATCCGCTCTGGGACGCACCGAACCTGGTGCTCTCGCCCCATTCGGCCGCGTCGCCCGGCGCGATGTTCGTGAACCTGTTCGACCGGTTCGCCGACAACCTCCAGCGCTACCTCGCGGGCGATGCCCTGCACCACGAGGTCGATGTCGACCGGGGTTACTGAGATCCTGCTCAGGCCGGGAGGCTCGGCAGGATGTCCTGGTCGAGGAACTCGATCACCGCGTTGCTGAACGCGTCGTTCTGGTCGCCGGCCACCATGTGGGCCGCGTCGCCGACGTCGACGAGCCGCGAACCGGGGATCTTCTCGAGGAAGTCCTGTACCCCTTCCTCGGTCACGACGTCGCTGAGCACCCCTCGCACCAGCAGCGTCGGCACCCGGATCCCGCGCAGCGCGACCTCGAACAGCGCCTGGAAGTCTTCGCGCGGTACCTCGGTGCGGCCGTGCTGGATGAACTTCGGGTCCCAGTGCCAGTACCAGCGGCCGTCGGACTTCTGGCGCAGCACCTTCATGAGCCCGCCCGGGTTGACGCGCTTGGGCCGGTTCGGGGTGTAGGCGGAGATCGCTTCCGCCGCGTCGTCGAGTGTGGCGAACCCCTCGAGACCGGAGCTCATGAAGTCGTGGATGCGCTGGATCCCTTCGGGATTCGATCGGTGGGTGATGTCGACGACGACGAGACCCGAAGACACGACTCGGTCGGTCCCCCCCTCGGCGATCATCGCGGCAACGCCGCCAAGCGACGCGCCCACCAACACCGGCGGGCGACCCAACGCGTCGGCGATCGCGACGGTGTCGGTGGCGAAAGCCGTGAAGGAATAGTCACCGTTCAGGGACCATTCGCTGTCGCCGTGGCCGCGTAGGTCGAGGGACACGGTCTTCCAGCCCTGCTCGGCGAGGATCTCGGCGGTCTTGCCCCAGGCGTGGCGAGTCTGACCGCCCCCGTGCATGAGCAGGACCGGCCACGCGTCCTCGTCGCCGCGGACGTCGGCCACGAGGTGGATGCCCTGGAAGCCCTCGAAGCGCACCGTTCTCGATTCCATCCCTGCATCCTGTCAGGCGCGTGGACCACGGTCTCTCGACAGGCCGTCGGGCGGCAGTGGAATCAGTGCCCGCGAGTCGCCAGCCGCGTCACTGCTGTTGTTGCTGCTGCTCCTGGTCGAGGTCGGGCATCAGCGGGGCGGCGCGCGACCCGAGGCGAGTGCGTACGGGTGTGTTCGGGCTGTCGCTCCAGCCTTCGACGATGGAGCCGAGGAGGCCAGGGAGCACCGGGTCGCCGCGCCGGATCTCGACCGAAGCCTCGAGGTCCGCGTTCGCCCGGCCGTGATGCACGCCGCGGAACGGACTCACGTCGTCGTAGTCGCGACCGTGACCGAGCTTCACGTGGTGGGCGCCGACAGCGCGGCCGTTGGTGGGGTCGAGCGGCAGCCAGCCCGCCGCGGGGATCGCTGCCTCGATCCACGCGTGGGTCTGCACCTCGAGGACGGGCGCGGCCTCGCCTTCGACGAGCGCAGAGTCATCGGACGCGAAGAGGTAGCCCGAGACGTACCGGGCCGGGATCCCGATGCTGCGACACATTGCGACCGCCAGATGGGCGAAGTCCTGGCAGACCCCTGCGCCGCCGGCCAGCACGTCTGCGACCGGCGTCCCGATGTCGGTGACGTCCTTCTCGTAGCGGATGTTGGCGCGGACGCGATCGTGGACCGCCTGCACGACGGCACGTACCGACGGACCAGCCTGTTTCGCACACGCCGCCGCGGCCTCCTGGATGTCGTCGTTCCAGTCGGTGTGGCGGGTCCGTGCGAGGTACTCGTGGTGCGCGGCGACGAATTCGGCGCCGAGGAGATCGTCGACCGTGCCACCCTCGTCGATCTCGAGGGGGTCGGAGGTCTCGACGCTCGCCTCGGCCACGATCTCGAGGCGCCGGTGCGGTTCGCGCACGCCGAACGCGTCGACGCGGGTTCCGAAGTAGTCGGTGAACGACAGGACGCGCGCCTCAGGGACGACCGCAACCCGGTAGGACACGAGGTGCTGATGACCGTCGGTCGCCGGGCACGCGCGGAGCTCGTTCTGGGACTCGGAGACGGGAGCGTCGTAGAGGAAGCACGTCCGGTAGAGGATGTCGAACCTCATCTGGGCCAGGCCTCCAACGCGCGGACCTCCTGGACGTGCAGCTCAGCATCGGCTGCGTGATGGAAGAAGCGCGTCGCGATCTCGCGATGTACGAGACGCAAGTCGCTCTCGACCTCGGCTGCGGTAGACGCGAGCCCGGTCGCGACGACCTCGCTCGCGTCGCCGTAGTCGAGGGTCGCGCGCAGGCGGCCGAGTAGCCGTCCGATCGGCGACGGCTCGTCACCCACCAGTCGGCGGACGTGGTCGTCGGCACCGACCACCGAGTACCGCACGCTTCGCGGGAAGATCGGCGAGAAGAGGAGGAGTCCGACGATCCCGATCTCGTCAGCGGTGCGGCCGGACCGCACGAATGCCTCTCGGGCCGCGCAGATCCGCAGGACCGGTGACCAGATCTCGAGCCCCGACCCTTCCTGCTCGAGCAGCGCCGCGCCTTGGGTGCCGAGGACGCGGATCGTGGTGCCGGCGCGCTCCATGTGCATGCCGAGCTCGAAGAAGAGCGTCGTCTCGTCGCGGCTCATCGTCTCAGCGGCCACCCCCACCACCGTCTGCGCCGACATCTTCACGAGCGCGAAGAGCTGACCCGGGTGGGCGTCGAGGTCGCGCTTGACGTCCTGACGGAAGAACCGCAGATAGAGGTCGTTGACGGACTCCCAGAACTCACTCGACACCAGCTCGCGGGCGCGGCGAACGTTCTCCCGGAGTCCGCGCACGAGGGAGCCCACCGAGCCGGCGTTCTCAGGGTCGATGACGCAGTAGTCGACGACGGCACCCGCGACGACCTCGTCGTGCTGCTGGCGGTACGAGTGCTCGAGGACGAGGGTGGCGAGCGCACGCTGCCAGGCGTCCTCCTCCTCGGTCGTCGGGCTCGTGGTGACCGTGTCTGTCGTGACATCGAGGACGCGGGCGGTGTGCTGGAGTCGTTCGAGG
>JANOWV010000625.1:0-2148 GCA_031418075.1 Actinomycetes bacterium | reverse complement strand
ATCGATCACCGGCACGAACTCCACGACGAACGCCTGGATCTGCTCGTCTGTCGGCTCGGCATCGTCGGAGGTACCTGCGAAGACATCGCCCTCGATCGCCGCGATCTTCGCATTCGTCGCCGTGCAGATCGCGTTCCCCTGCTTCTTCCACTGCTTCGGCGTGAGCGGCTTCGCGAACGCGACGCCAGCCTGCAACGCGACGATCACGACGAGCGCGCCTCCGACCAGCACCTTGCTTCGACTCATCTGACGTCCCCTCGGCGCGGCCGTCCCGAGCGGACGATCCCCCGCCAGCAAGACAGACATCGATGCTCGATGCAACCACCTTCCGGTGTCGCACCCCCCGGGTTTGGAGGGGGCCCAGCACGGGCGATTCGCGAGCGAGCCGTTCCGGATCAGCCAGTGAACCTCGGCGTGACGACGACCGGCACCGGCCCGAAGTTCCAGTTCAGGATCTGGGAGAGCTGCAACGGCGTGAGACTCGAGAGAGCGGACACGTCGCCGGCGTCGCTCGCCGTCGCGCCGGCCCCCGTCTCGGCCGGGACCCCGGTGAGCGCCGGCGACCCGGCGGCCGGGTTGGTGTTCCACGTCGGGCCGGCGGCGATGCCTTCGGCGTTCGTGGCGTAGAGCGCCCAGAACACCATGAGGTACCGCGTCTGCCCGGCGGGGACGGTGACGTTGTAGACGTACTGGAACTGGTCCGTGGCCAGGGGCGTCCCCGAGGCCGTGACGCCGTCGCCGCTCGTCGTCGTGCTGCCGTCGGTCGTGTTGGCGCCCTTCGCGTCCTGCTTGCTGCTCGCTCCGTCGGGTTGGACCGGTTGGGGGCAGTCCACGACAGCGTCCGGCGAGACCACCGCTCCCGGACCGGCAGCCACCGAGACGACCACCGGATCGCTCGGCGTGGTGTCGCTGTCGGAAGTGACGAACCAGCGCGCCGTCGACGGGTATCCGGAGATGTCGCCAGTGCTGGAGGCCTGGAGCCTCGTCGAGCCGTCGGAGCCGACGTTGTTCTCGATGGTCACGACCGTGGAGACGTCGGTCGCTCCGGGGTTCGTGAGCGTGACGAGCTCGCGGATCGTGCCCGTGCCCGCACCCTGCCACTCCACCCCCACCGTCAGCGGCCCGGTCGGCGCGGGGGGCGCCGTGATCGTCGCCCCCGTGAGGTCGACCGGCCCGTTCACGCCACCGGGGACCACGTACGGTGTCCCGGCCACCGTGACGATGCCCGTGTCGTCGAACGTGTCGCTCTGGTCCGGCGAGAGGAGGTTCGCGTCGCCCATCGCAAAGCCGTCGGCGTCGTTGCACACCTGACCACCGTTGTAGAAGCCGGTGTTGTCGCCGGTGAGGTCGCCCCACAGGACGCCGCCCGAGGTGAACTCCGTGGGCAGCGGGGTGCTCGTCGCCGCGGCCGTCGCCCCGAGCATCGCCGCCACTGCGACCGCGACCGCCAGCAGGTTCCGAACCTTCCGCCGCATTGCGCTCCCGCTCGTCTGCCGACCCTCCGCCGGTCGGATCCGGAGAATGTAGCAGCGGCGGAACCGTTGCCCGGGATCGTCAGCGCGCCGTCGCCGCCCGGCTGAGGCGCCCCGCCTCAGACGGCCGGTGTGGCCGAGGGGGTCACCGGTGCCCTCGGGGTGAGGAGCCCCGCGACGAGGAACCCGAGCGCCCCGAGCATCGCCGGGACCCCGACCGCGTTGTGCGCGATCAGGCTGAAGCCGCTGATGTGGTCGTCGCCGAGGTCGACGGCATAGCTCACCAGCGCGGCGGCGGTGACCCCGGAGAAGATGAGGGCAGTCGTGAGCCGTCGGCGCCGACTGGATCCGGGAGTGCGGATCGCGCGTGCGATGGCGCTGCGCTGCACGACGCCGAACACCAGCGCGGCGACGAGCAACGCCAGGCCGGGCACGAACCCGACCAGCACACTCGCGAGACCGCCGAGTGCCAGGAGGACGATCCCCGTGTTCAGGGTGGTGATGCTGTGCCGGTCGGTCATGATGCTCTCCAGTCGGTAGCGAGGAACGGTGACGATGAGGTCGACGCTGGTACGGGCCCACGCGGCTCGTGGGCCACGATCGGCTGCGAGGTCCTCGAAGTGCTGCACGAGGTCGACGCCGTATCTTCGACGGAACTCGCGTGGGTACATGCCGA
>JANOWV010000624.1:0-4251 GCA_031418075.1 Actinomycetes bacterium | reverse complement strand
CGTCGCCGTCGCGGATCGCCGCGAGCAGCTCGGGGTGCTGGAGCACCCGGACGAGCGTCCACGCGAGCGCGGCGTAGAGGTTCGACTGGGCGCCGACGTGCAGCATGATCACGTCGCGGGCCGCGCCGACGAGCTGCTCGTCCGAGGGAAGGTCCGCGTAGGACTCGACGAGGGTGGTGAGGAAGTCGTCCTCCGTGCGCCCGGTCGCGGCGCGTGCCCGCCAGATCTCGGCGACGATCGACTCGATGGCGTGCATGGCCCGCCGTTCCCGGGCCCGCCGCGTGGCCCAAGTGACGACTCCCGCCGCCGGACGGACGAACGCTTCGCTCGAGTCGATCCGGTCGAAGTGGCCCACGAGCCGATCGAGGTAGGCGGGAGACGCGGCCTCGACCCCGGCCCAGGTCGCGAACCCGAGGCGATGTCCGAGCCGGCGGCACTCGTCGAAGACGTCGAATCGCCCGGACGGTCCGAGTTCGGCGAGCTCGAGCGCGACGGCCTCCTCCAGGGTGTCGAGGTACCCCTCGACGAGCTGCGCGCCGAAGAGGTGATGGGGTGCGTTGCGTCGGCCGACCAGCAGCTCCGGCGGCAGCTTGAACCCGATCAACCGATAGGTCGCGAGCCCGAAGCTCGCCGTCCGCTCGGGCAGCTCGTAGAGGCGTCGGACGCCGTCAGGGGAGAAGACGCAGAACTGCCGGAAGCCGAGCGCATCGACCACGAAGGTGTCCCCGAGGCGGGCGCGGGTCCGAGCGAAGTACGCGGTGGGGTCGCGCAGCAGCGCCAGGCCCGCGCCGACGTGGGGGACGAGCCCGCGTCGGCGGGGTGGCATCGGCGTCACTCCCGCGTCCTTCGCCCTGCGCACCGCGGGGACACTACGCAACGTTGGAAGGGTTGATGGCGAGGTGGGGAAGATCGATTCGCCCGGCGCGCGGAAGTTGACAGCGGCGTCAGCAAACAGCCACGCTGCGCCCGTATGGGAGAGCAGAAGCTGCGCTACGAGGACGTCGCCGAGGGCGACGCTGCGCCCGAGTTCAGCCATGAGCTCGGTCGGACCGATCTCGTGATGTACGCCGGTGCCTCGGGTGACTTCAACCCGATGCACACCGACGAGGTCGCAGCCCAGGCCGCGGGGCTCCCGAGCGTCTTCGGGCACGGCATGTTCACGATGGGCCTCCTCGCCAAGGCCGTCACCGACTACGTGGGCGTCGGCAACCTGAAGCTGTACAAGGTGCGCTTCACGAAGCAGACGTGGCCCGGCGAGGTGCTCACGACCCACGTGCGCGTCGCCAAGAAGTACGAGGACGGCGACGATCGCCTCGTGGACCTCGAGTGCGAGGTCGTCAACCAGAACGGCGAGGCAAAGGTGTCCGGGCTCGCGACCGCCGCACTCCCGGGCTGACGGCCCCGTCGCCGATTGTGCGCTTCGACCTCCCGGCTCCCGATACCGAGACGCGTCCCTTCTGGGATGCGGCGAGCGGCCGCCGACTGCTCGTGAAACGGTGCGCCGACTGCGGTCAGGCCCACTTCTATCCGCGGCCGTTCTGTCCGCACTGTTGGAGCGGGCAGGTGGACTGGGAGCAGGCAAGTGGCCGGGCGACGCTCTACACGTGGTCGATCGTCCGGTCGAACGACCTCCCACCGTTCCCCGGGCGCGTGCCTTACATTGCGGCCGTCGTCGACCTCGCCGAAGGACCTCGCATGATGACGAACGTCGTGGACTGCGACTTCGATCGGCTCGAGATCGGCATGGACTTGACCGCCGAGTTCCGCGATATCGGTGACGACGTCACGATCCCGGTGTTCGTGCCCGCATGAGCGACACCCGCGACGGTGACCTGAACTTCCCGTTCGAGGAACCGATCCACGACGTGTTCCCGGCACTGCACGAGGCGCAGAACGCGTGGATGAGTCAGATCGACTCGCTGCGCGCGCCCGACCGCAAGACCCACGAGCTCATCCGACTCGTCTGCACCGTGCTGCTCCGCAACGGCGACGGCGTCGCCCGTCACGCCGGCCTGGCACGCGAAGTCGGTGCGTCGTGGGACGAGGTCCTGGGTTCGTTGATGTTGACCGTTCCCGGGTTCGGCCTGCTGCCGGCTGCCGAAGCCATCCCGCACGCGCGCGCGGGGTTCGAAGCCGCGCGAGCACCCGATGATGAAGATGCCGATGCAGATGGTCCCGATGGTGAGGAAGACGACGATGGCTGAAGAGGCGACCGAGGTCCCGTTCCGGATCCTCCCGAAGGTGGGGCCGCGCAACGAGCACTACTGGCGCGGTGGTCGCGACGGTGAGCTGCGCTTCCAGCGCTGTAACGACTGCAAGTACTTCATCCACCCGCCCGGCGTGCTCTGCCCCAAGTGCCACTCGAAGAACCTCGGCGTCGAGGCCGTGTCGGGTCGCGCCGAGGTCCTCACGTACTCGATCAACTATCAGCCGTGGATGCCCGGTCTGGAGCCCCCGTTCGTGCTCGCAATCGTGCGCTGCGTGGAGCAGGACGACCTGCGGGTCACCACCAACATCGTCAACTGTGCACCCGACGACGTGACCTTCGGGATGGACGTGCGGGTCACGTTCGAGGCGCACGTCGAAGACGAGGTGTGGATCCCGCTCTTCGAGCCGGCTGCCGACAACACCGGGAAGGCTGCCCAATGAGCGAAGTGACCGATCTCCTCGGTGAACGGCGGGCCCTCATCTCCGGCGCGGGGCAGTCCGACGTCGGGCGCCGCCTGCACCGCGACCCGCTCGAGCTGACGCTCGACGCATGCCTCGCCGCGATCGCGGACGCCGGGCTCACGACTGCCGACATCGACGGGATCTCGACGTACCCCGGCGGTATGGACCAACCCCCGGGTTTCTCGGGAGCCGGTGTCACCGAGGTCCACGACGCACTCCGACTCGACCTCAACTGGTGGACGGGCGGCGTCGAGCGGCCGTCCCAGCTGGGCTCGGTCATCGACGCGTGCCTGGCGGTCTCTGCGGGACTCGCGAAGCACGTGCTGTGCTTCCGCAGCGTCACCGAGGGCAGTGCGCAGGGCTCCGGCGGTAGAGCGGCGGTCATGCCGGGCGGGGGCGGCGGCACGTACCGGGCGAGCGGGTTCATGGAGTGGTTGCTCCCGTACTCGGTGCCGTCGGCCGCGACGTGGATCGCGATGATGGCGAACCGCCACTTCCACGAGTACGGGACGACGCGTGAGCAGCTTGCGCAGATCGCGTTGAACGCCCGCAAGAACGCGGCGCTCAACCCGAACGGGATCTACCGCGACCCCATGACGATGGACGACTACCTGAACGCGCGGATGATCTCGTACCCGTTCTGCCTCTTCGACTGCGATGTTCCGTGCGACGGCGGCACTGCGGTCATCGTGTCGCGGATCGACACCATCGCCGATCTCCGCCGGCAGCCGATCCAGGTCGAAGCGGTGGGCACGGCGTTGCACGGACGGCCTTCATGGGACCAGTTCGATGACCTCACGACGATGGCAGTGCGCGACGCCGGTCCGCAGATGTGGAGCCGCACCGACCTGAAGCCCTCCGACGTGCAGCTCGCCGAGATGTACGACGGCTTCTCGTTCATCACGATGTGCTGGCTCGAGGCGATGGGCTTCTGCGGCAAGGGTGAGTCGGGTGCGTTCGTGGAGGGCGGCCAACGCATCGCGCTCGATGGCGAGCTGCCGCTCAACACCAACGGTGGCCAGCTCTCCTCGGGTCGACTGCACGGCTACGGCTTCATCCATGAGGCGTGCGTCCAGCTCTGGGGCGAGGCGGGGGACCGCCAGGTGCCGGGCGATCCCGAGGTCGGCGTGGCGTGCGCCGGTGGTGGGCCGATGGCCGGCGCGCTCCTCCTCACCCGGCGGCGCTGACCTCCGATGGCCGCAGGGGTGCCGGAGGCGGCCACCTCGGATCGTCGACGGTTCGCACGCTGGCTCGTGGCCATCGTCGCCGGCGCATTCGTCTGGCGGGTCGGCTACACGCTCGGCTTCACCGCGCACGTCGAACACTCGATCTATGACGCCCTCTACTACGTGCTCCAGTCCGAGGCGGTGGTCAACGGCAAGGGGTTCGTCCGACCGCTCACTTCGCTCGCGAACGCCGACCATCCACCACTGACCACGCTGGCGATCGCACCGGCGACGTGGCTGTTCGGTGTCTCGTCCGACACGGCGGTGCAACGCCTCACCATGTGCGTGGTCGGCTCGGGAACGGTGGCTGGCATCGGGCTGCTTGCCCGCGAGGTGCGCGGCTGGCGCGTCGGCC
>JANOWV010000623.1:0-2537 GCA_031418075.1 Actinomycetes bacterium | reverse complement strand
GTCAGCGGCTCTTGAGGATGCCGAACACGCCGCGCAGGACGGTGTTGACCATCGAACGGCCCTCGCGCGACTTCAGCACGGTCTCGACCATCCCCGGCTCGTCCTTCTTCGGCGCGGCCTTCGTCTTCTTGGACGCCTTCTTCGCGCGTCCCTTCGGCTTCTCGACCTTCACGCCGCCACCGGAGTCGTCCTCGCCGTCGGACGCGGCCGCGGCGCCCTCGAGGCGGGCCTTGATCTTCTCTTCGGCCGACTCGCGGTTCTCCTCCGTCGCGTACGTGGCGAAGAGCGGGTTCGCCTTCGCGGCGGCGTCGACGGTGCCGCGCCCGGCGTCACCGATCTTGGACGTCGGCGGTCGGAGGCGCGTCCACACGACAGGCGTAGGCGTGCCCTTCTCGTCGAGGATGGTGATCATGGCCTCGCCGATCCCGAGGCTGGTCATGGCCTCCTCGAGGTCGTAGTCGTCGGTCTTCGGGTACGTCGTGACCGCAGCCTTGAGCGCCTTGGCGTCGCGCGGCGTATGGGCGCGGAGCGCGTGCTGCACCCGGTTGCCGAGCTGTGCGAGCACCGGCCCGGGGACGTCGTCGGGGAGCTGGGTGATGAAGTAGACGCCGACGCCCTTGGAGCGGATGAGCCGCACCGTCTGGGCGACCTGCTCGATGAAGGCCTTCGACGCATCGGCGAAGAGCAGGTGCGCCTCGTCGAAGAAGAAGACGAGCTTGGGCTTGTCGAGGTCGCCGACCTCGGGGAGCTCGTGGAACAGCTCGGCGATCAGGTACATGAGGAACGTCGAGAACAGCGCAGGCTTGTCCTGCACTGCTGGGAGCTCGAGGAGGTGGATCCCGCCGGATTCGAGCAGCGAAGTGATCGCGACCTCGGGCACACCGAAGAACGCTTCGGCGCCCTGCTGCTCCAGCTCGGTGATGCTTCGGAGCAGCACGCCGGCGGTCGCGGGCGAGACACCGCCGATCCCGGTGAGCTCACCCTTGCCCTCGTCGCTCGTGAGGTACGCGAGCAGGGCCCGTAGGTCGGAGAGGTCGAGCAACGCCATCTTCTTCTGGTCGGCGTACGCGAACACGAGCGACAGCGACGATCGCTGGGTCTCGTTGGACCCCAGGACCTTCGCGAGGAGCTCGGGACCGAACGACGAGACGGACGCGCGCAGCGGGATTCCCTCGCCGAGCCCGCCGAGCGACCAGAAGGTGACGTCGTGGCCGGACGGCGTGTAGTCGATGCCGAGGTCCTTCACCCGAGCGTCGATCTTCTCGTTGGGCTCGGCGGCGGTCATCAGCCCCGAGAGGTCGCCCTTCATGTCGGCCGCGAACACGGCCACGCCGGCGGCGGCGAGCTGCTCCGCGAGGATCTGGAGGGTGACGGTCTTCCCGGTCCCGGTCGCACCGGCGATGAGGCCGTGGCGGTTGGTCATGGCGAGCGGGATCTGCACGACCGCTTCGGGGAACACCTCGCCGTCGTGCATCCCTGCACCCAGGGCGATCGCCGGGTCCTCGGTTGCGTATGCCTCGGCGATGCGCGACGCGAAGTCGTCGGAGGTGTCGCTCTTCGTGTCGTCGGTCTTCTTTTCGGGCGTCTTCTTCGTGGCCATGGGACGCATGGTACGACGGCGCGCGAGCATGAGCCTGATGCGAACGCGACTGCACGTGATCGCCGGTGACGCACGCGGGCGGAACCTCGAAGTGCCCGCCCACGCACGGCCGACCGCCGGCCGCGTGCGGGAGGCGCTCTTCGCATCGCTCGGCGACATCTCGGGGATGCAGGTCCTCGACCTCTATGCGGGCAGCGGTGCCGTGGCCATCGAAGCGCTGTCGCGCGGCGCGGCGGGCGCGGTGCTCGTGGACCGGCACCGCGATGCGATCGAGGCATGCCGAGCGAACCTCGAGACGACCGGCACTGGGTCGCGGGCGAGGGTCGCGTCGACGGCAGTCGTCGCGTTCCTGACCGGCAGGATCGCACCAGAGGCGCCGTTCGATCTCGTGTGGTGCGACCCGCCATACGGGATGGATCAGGACGAGATCGGCGCGGTTTGCGCTGCCCTCGCCTTGCCGGGCTGGTTGGCGCCGGATGCGCGGGTCGTGGTGGAGCGGGCCGCCCGGGATCCGTTGCCGGGCGACGCGGGTATCGCGAGCGTCGAGCTCGAGGTCACCTGGGAGCGCAAGTACGGCGATACGCTCGTCACCGTGCTGCGCTCGCGCTGACCACGCCATGCCTGATCAGGGGTGACCTGGTCAGGGCCCACCCGGACACCGACCATCGCGACCCGACCGGGAGACCCGACCCGGAGAGAGGAGCCCATTCGCGTGTCGATCGCGCTCTGCCCGGGATCCTTCGACCCGGTGACGCTCGGCCACCTCGACATCATCGAGCGGACGGCGCGCCACTTCGACGAGGTCATCGTCGCCGTCATCCGTAATCCGCAGAAGGCGCAGTCGTTGTTCACGCTCGAGGAACGCCAGGAGATGCTGGCCGAGGTCGTGGGGCACCTACCGAACGTGCGGATCGAATTCTTCAAGGGACTGCTCGTG
>JANOWV010000622.1:0-10115 GCA_031418075.1 Actinomycetes bacterium | reverse complement strand
GACGCCGATCGGGCGGAAGGTGTCCGTGAGCCGTCGGGCGAGCGGGTCGAAGAACCCCGCGCAGAACCCGTTCGGGTGCAGGAGCAGGAGCGGCGGTCCGTCGCCGCCCCAGTCGAGCGCAGCGATCCGCAGCCCGTCGTGCTCGACGACGAACGCGTCGGGCTCGGCGCCCATGGCGGGCATGGGCCTGATCCCTACGTTCAGATCGCTACGACCAGATCCCTCGGCCGAGATCCCTAGGCCGGAACGGGCTCGTCGGCGAGGGTCTTGCCGATCTTCAACAGCTGCTGCGTCGCGCCGCCGAGCGTGAGCTCGAGCTTCTTCGCCCAGAGGAAGTACCGGTGCAGCGGATAGTCGCGGTCGACGCCCATGCCGCCGTGCAGGTGCTGCGCGGCGTGCACGACGCGCTGGCCCCCGTCGGCGGCCCAGAACTTCGCCACGGCAACCTCGGTCGACGCGGGGAGCCCCTCTGACAGGCGCCACGCGGCCTGCCACGCGGTGAGCCGGATGCCCTCAGTGTCGATGTACGCGTCCGCGGCCCGCTGGCCGACCGCCTGGAACGTGGCGATCGGACGGTCGAACTGCTCGCGCGTCTTCGTGTACTCGGCCGTCATGCGCACTGCCTCCTCACAGATGCCGATCGCGATGACCGCGAGGGCGGAGGTCGCGCGCTCGACGATCCACTGCAGCGCCTCGGCGCCACCGTCGGGCCCCACCAGCACGTCGGCGTCGGCGACCGTCGCGTCCGCAAGGGTCAACCGCGCTTCGGGATGGTTGTCGGTGGTCTGCTGTGCCTCGCGCGTGACCCCAGCACCCTTGTGGTCGACGATCGCGATGATGATCTTGCCATCGTCGGTGATCGCGGGCACGAGCACGCGATCGGCGAGCGGACCGGCCGGAACGCAGTCCTTCACACCGTTGAGCGTCCATCCATCGCCGGCGCGTGTGGCCTTCGTCGATGGCACGAGCGGGTCGGTCCCACCGTCGAACAGCGCGGCGGTGACGATCGACTCGCCTGAGGCAATGGCCGGAAGCAGCGCGGCCTGCTGGGCATCGGAGCCGAACTGCGCGATCGGCAGCGCGCCGAGCACCGACGACTCGTAGTACGGCACGGGTGCGACCGTGCGACCGACCTGCTCGAGGACGAGTGCGACCTCGAGGTAGCCGTAGCCACCACCGCCGTGCGCCTCGGGGATCGCTATGCCGAGCAGCCCGGCGTCGGCGAGCTTCGCCCACAGCGCACGGTCGAAGTTGGTGTCGCCGGCCTCGGTCTCCTTGAGCCGCTCGTTCGTGACCTCGTTCTCCAGGATCTGCTTCGCGAGTCCCTGGAGGTCGGTCTGCTCTTCGTTGAAGCTGAAGTCCATTGCTCTGCTTTCTCGTCTTCGAGGGAGAAGGGCGGGCTATCGGGGAGCCAGCGGCATGCCGAGGCCGAACATTGCGATGAGGTCGCGCTGCACCTCGTTGGTGCCACCGCCGAACGTGAGGATGATGAGGCCGCGGTACGACGACTCGAGTCGGGCCTGGAGCACGGTGCCCGCGGCGTCGTCCTTGAGGTACGAGTGCTGGCCGAGGATCTCCATCAGCAGACGGTGCGCCTCGATGTAGAACTCGGTACCGAACACCTTGGTGGACGACGCGTCGGCGGGCTGGAGCGTGCCGGTGGTCGACGCCCACGCGATCTTCCAGTTGATGAGGCGGAGGAACTCGAGCCGGGAGTGCACCCGGGCGAGACTGATCTGCACCCACTCCTGATCGGCGACACGCGTGCCGTCGGGGAGCTTGGTGTTCTGGGCCCAGTCGCGGGTGTCATTGAGCGCCCGCTCGACCATGCCCGACGAACAGAGCGTCACGCGCTCGTGATTGTGCTGGTTGGTGATGAGCTTCCAGCCCTCGTTCTCGTCGCCGACACGCGTGGTGGCCGGAACCCGCACGTCCTCGAAGTACACCTGGTTGATGTCGGACTCACCCATCACGTGGATCGGGAGCACCTTGATCCCCGGCGTGTCCATGGGGAGCACGAACAACGAGATGCCCTTGTGCTTCTTGATGTTCTCGTCGGTGCGCACCGCGAGCCAGATGTAGTCGGCATCGCTGGCGAGGCTCGTCCACATCTTCTGGCCGTTGATGACGTACTCGTCGCCGTCGCGCTCGGCCTTCGTGCGCAGCGCCGCGAGGTCGGTACCTGCGCCCGGCTCGGAGTAGCCGATGCAGAAGTGGATCTCCCCCGCCATGATCTTCGGGAGGAAGAAGTCCTTCTGCTCGTCGGAGCCGAAGTGCATGATCGTGGGGCCGACGGTGTTGATCGTGAGCATCGGCACCGGCGCGCCGGCCCGCATCGACTCGTCGAACCAGATGAACTGCTCGACCGGGGTGAACCCGCGCCCGCCGTACTCCTTGGGCCACCCGACGCCGAGCCAGCCATCGGAGCCCATCTGCTTCACGACCTTGCGCATCCCCGGGCCGACGCCGCCGGCGCCGTGCAGCGATGCGCGCACCTCGGGGGTGAGCAGCTGCTTGTAGTAGTCGCGCACGTCGCGCTGCAGCTGGCGCTGCTCGTCGGTCAGGCCGATGTACATCTGGTCACCTGCGCGTCAATCGGGGATTGGGGTTCGGGGCCGGGGTCGCGATCCCAAGAATGGAACACGTTACAGAGCGACCCGTGGGGAGGGCCATTCTCCGAGGGAGCGCTCAGGACAACCCCATGAGGTCAGAGAGGCCGGTGCGCATCCCGGCGGTGTAGCCGCCGTCGACCACCAAGGCGTGGCCGGTGACGAACGACGCGTCATCGGAGGCGAGGAACGCGACTGCCGACGCGATCTCCTCGGGGCGGCCGAAGCGCCCGAGCTTGTGGTGCTCGCGGTACTCGTCGCGGTACTGCGCCATCGTCTCGCTGCCCATGACCGAAGCGAACAGTGGCGTCTCGAAGAAACCTGGGCAGACCGCGTTCACGCGGATGCCGAGGCGGCCGTAGTCGATCGCCATGTTCTTGGTGAGCAGGATCACGCCACCCTTCGACGCGTTGTAGGCGCTCCCGCCCTCGGTGCCCTCGATCCCCTCCACGCTCGCGATCGTGACGATGCTCCCCGACCGCCGCTCCACCATGTGGCGCAGCACGTGCTTGGTGCTGAGGTACGTCCCGGTGAGGTTCACCGCGATGACCCGCGCCCACTCCGACGCGTCAAGGCTGTGGACGGGCCCACCGCCGGCCACCCCGGCAAAGGTGGCGAGGACGTCCACGCGGCCGTGCTCGGCGACGACGGCGTCGGTAGCCGCCGCGACGGACGTCTCGTCAGTGACGTCGACGGTGCGCACGTCGGCCGGGCCGCCGGCGAGGTCGAAGCCGACCACCACTGCCCCCTCCTCCCGAAGCCGGGCGCACGTCGCCTCCCCGAGCCCAGATGCCGCCCCGGTGACGATCGCGACCTTGCTGTCGAGTCCCCGCATGTCATCTCCATTGCTCGGCTCGTTCGGCGCCGGGGTCCCCGGTACCGGCCCTCCGGGCCCGCTCGCCTCGTATGCTCCCCTGGAACACGTTCTAGTGACAAGCCGAAGAGTGAGGCTCGCCCGATGAAGTTCGCCCTGTTCTACGAGATCCCGGTTCCCAAGCCCTTCACCCCGGGCAAGGAGCACGCGGCGTACAAGAACACCCTCGAGCAGGCCATCCTCGGTGACGAGGTCGGGTTCGACGCCTTCTGGACCGTCGAGCACCACTTCCTCGAGGAGTACTCGCACTGCTCCAACCCCGAGGTGCTCTACGGCGCGATCGCGGCGCGGACCAAGAACATCCGCATCGGCTACGGCGTGCGCCTCCTCCCCTCGCCGTACAACCACCCGATCCGCACCGCGGAGTCCGTCGCCGTGCTCGACCTGCTCTCCGACGGGCGGGTCGACTTCGGCACCGGTCGGTCGTCGACACGCGCCGAGCTCGAGGGGTTCATGGTCGACCCCGACACCGCACGCGAGCAGTGGCGCGAAGCGCTCCGACACATCGTCGGCGCGTGGACCGAGGAGCACTACCAGGCCGACGGCGAGTTCTGGAAGATGGGCGGCCCGCGCCGCGTGCAGCCCAAGCCGCTCCAGCAGCCGCACCCTCCCATCTTCGGCGCGACGAGCTCTCCGCAGGGTCACGAGGAAGTCGGTCGTCAGGGCATCGGTCTCTGCTCGTTCACGGTCGGACTCCCGCCCGAGGAGCTCACGAAGAGCCTCGAGCTGTACCGCAAGGGGCTCTCGGAGTGCGTCGAGCCCGTCGGCAAGTTCAAGAACGAGACCGCGGCCACCTTCACGATGGTGCACTGCGCGCCCACGAAGGAAGAGGCCTACGCGGTCGCAAAGGACTCGTTCGAGTGGTACCCCAAGGCCGGTGCGCGCCTGATCGCGTCGGTCGCGGAGTGGATGGAAGAGAAGAAGATGGAGCTCGGCACGTACGAGTACGCCGCCGGCACGCTGCAGCACGACCGCGAGGGCGCACTCGACCATCTCACCTTCGACTACCTGCACGACTCCGGTTCTGCGGTCGTCGGCGACCCCGAGGAGTGCATCACCACGTTGAAGCGCTACGAGGCAGCCGGGTGCGACCTCATGCTGTGCCTGGTGAACCCCTACGACATCCCCCACGAGCAGGTCATGCAGTCGATCGAGCTCATGGGCAAGGAAGTCATCCCGGCGTTCCGATGATCGGGCCATCGTTCGGGATGTGGCAGCCGTCTCATCTGACACACCGTCAGGTACATTGACGCGATGACCGAGAAGCAGCTGTGCCCCCCCGACATCAACCTCTGGGACAAGGACCGCTTCGTCGACGGCGTCCCCCACGACTGGTTCACGCGGCTGCGCAACGAGGCGCCGGTCGCGTGGCACCAGGGCGACCCCGACTTCCACGGTCCCCAGGGCGGCGCCGAGCCGTTCTGGTGCGTCACCGGGTACGACGACGTCGTAGCGGTCAACCGCGACTTCGAGAACTACTCCTCGGCTCGTGGGCTCGTGTACATGTGGGACCCCGACCAGGCGAGCCTCGAGCAGCAGCGCATGCTGATGCTCACGATGGACCCGCCGATGCACACCCGCTACCGGCGGCTCATCAACAAGGGCTTCACCCCCCGCATGGTCGCTGAGCTCGAGTCGACGATGCGCAAGCGCACCACCGACATCGTCGACGCGATCGTCGAACGTGGCGAGTGCGACTTCGTCGTCGACGTCGCCGCCGAGCTGCCGCTCCAGGTGATCGCCGACCTCATGGGTGTCCCTCAGGACGACCGCCACAAGCTGTTCGACTGGTCGAACCGCATGATCGGCGCCGAGGACCCCGAGTACAACGTCACCGAGGAGATGGCGCAGAACGCGTCGATGGAGCTGTTCACCTACGCGGCGGAGCTCGCGGCCAAGAAGCGGGCCGACCCGAAGGACGACCTCATCTCGGTGCTCTCGCACTCCCAGGTGGAGGGCGAGCAGCTCACCGAGCTCGAGATCGATCTCTTCTTCCTGCTCCTCACGGTGGCGGGCAACGAGACGACCCGCAACCTGATCTCACACGGCATGGTCGCGTTGCTCGAGCACCCCGACCAGCTCGCGCGCCTGCGGGCCGACCGGAGCCTCCTGCCGAGCGCCGTCGAGGAGATGCTGCGCTGGTCAGCCCCGGTCATGAACTTCCGTCGCACGGCGACACGCGACCTCGAGCTCGGCGGACAGCAGATCGCAGAGGGCGACAAGGTCGTCATCTGGTACGTCTCCGCAAACCGTGACGAGAAGAAGTTCCCGGATCCGTTCACGTTCGATGTCGGGCGCACTCCCAACGAGCACGTCGCGTTCGGGGGCAGTGGACCGCACTTCTGCCTCGGCGCCAACCTCGCCCGCTCGGAGATCGCGATCATGTTCGAGGAGGTCCTCGACCGTCTCGACGACATCGAGCTCGCCGGACCCGTGAGCCGCCTTCGCTCGAACTTCATCAACGGCCTCAAGCACGTCCCGGTCACCTTCACCGCCAAGTAGCCCCGCGCCCGCGCAACGTTTTGGCGTCGCTCAGGGTGTCCTGACGACGGTGCTGCGACGCCAAAAGGGTGGAGAGCGGAACGTCAGCCGTCCTGGTGGAGGTTCGGGGGCGGCCGCAGCCGGGTGATCTGCGCGTCGACGAACGCATCCAGATCGCGACCCCGCTCCTGGAACATGGGCAGCGTGTGGTCGGGGTGCGTGACGAGGTGATAGCGATCGTCGCGGATCGCGTCGGCGACGAGGCGGCCTACCTCGTCGGACTGCATCGGGGGTTCGAGGTCCATCTCGCCGATCCATCGGGACACGTCGTCGAGCCCGCCGAAGCGGGCGTTGTCGCCGATGTTCGTCTCGATGAGCCCCGGGGTGAGGAGCGTCACGCCGAGGCCGAGCGGCTTCACGTAGAGCGCCAGCGCCTCGGTGAACCCGGTGACGCCGAACTTCGCGGTGATGTAGGTCGGATGGTCCCACGCGTACGCGTACATACCTGCGACGGACGACGTGTTCACCAGATGCCCGCTTCCCCGCTCGAGCAGGTGGGGTAGGAACGCCCGCACCGTGCGGATCACCCCGTACAGGTTGATCTGGAGGATCCAGTCCCACTCGGCCATCGACAGGCCCTCGATCGGCCCCATCATGACGACGCCCGCGTTGCTCATGACGATGTCGACCTGACCCATCGCCGCGAGCGCCTCGTCGCGTAGGCGCTCCACGTCGGCGTCGAGGGCGACGTCGCAATGCACGCCGAGGTAGCGCCGTCCGAGCGCCTCGACCTCGACCCCGACCTCGGCGATGCGCTCATCGTTGACGTCGGCGACGACGATGTCGCTGCCGCGCCGCGCGAGCTCGAGCGCCGTCCCCCGTCCGATGCCGCTCGCACCGCCCGTGATGACCGCGACCTTCCCCGCTACGTCCATCATCCTGACGCTCCTCCGTCGCGTGAACTCATCCTGACGCTCCTCACTCGCCCTCGACCACGAGCTTCCATGCGGGGTCGGCCGAGTACGCGCCCTCGGCGAAGGCGCCGTAGTCGGCGCCCTTTCGCAACGACTGCCCGCCGTCGATGCTGATGCACTGGCCGGTGATGTACGACGACTCTGGTCCGACGAGGAACCTCGCCAGCGCGCCGATGTCGTGCACGGTGCCGGCTCGGTGCAGTGGGATCTCGGCAAGGTAGCTGTCCATCACCGGGCCGCCCTGGGTGATCCCGCGCATGAGCTCGTTGTCGATGATCCCTGGCCGGATCGAGTTCACGCGGATCCTCGCCGACCCCAGCTCGTCGGCCGCGACGCGCAGGAGCTGGTCGAGCCCGGCTTTCGCAGCGCCGTAGATCCCGAGGAACCGGAAGCTGTCGAGCCCGGCGTGCGACGACATGCCCACGAACGAGGCGCCCGAGTCGGCCCGGGCTGCCGACGCGAGGTGCGGCACCGCGGCCTTCAGGGTCAAGAAGGTCCCGGTCACGTTGAGGTCGAGCGTCGCCCGCACCGCTTCGACGCCGGCCATGTGGATCGGACCCATGTGCAGCGAGCCACCGGCCGACGCCACGACGCCGTGCAGCCCACCACCGACCTCGACGGCCTTGGCGACCGCCGCCTCGACCTGGGCCTCGTCGGTGACGTCGGCCCCGATCACGTGGACCTCGGAACCGGGGACCGCGTCGCGGAGACGCACCGCAGCCGCGTCGAGCTTGTCGACGGTCCGACCACAGATCGTCAACACTGCGCCGTCGCGCGCCAACGCAAGCGCACAGCCTTCGCCGATGCCGCTCCCACCGCCGGTGACCAGTACCGAGTATCCGTCGAGTGACGCCATGCGTGCTCCTTGTGTTGCCAGGGACCGATAGGTTCGCGCAGATGAGCGACGACCAGCGACGTGAGCGGGGCGAACGGATCTGGCGTGAGGTCATGGAGTTCGACGCCCTCCCACCGACCGAGCCCTACACCGAGTTCACCATCGACACGGTCTTTGCCGAGCTGTGGAACCGGCCCGGGCTCTCCCGGCGTGACCGCCGCCTGATCTCGCTGACGATCTGCGCGATGTCGGCGCAAGGCGTGGCGATGGGCGCCCACGTCGCGGCGGCATTGAGCAGCGGCGACCTCACCGTCGAGGAGCTCGACGAGTGGGTCCTCCAGCTCTCGTTCTACGGCGGCTGGCCGGTCGGCTCGTCGGCCTACGCTGCCCTGCGTGCTGAAGTCGCCAAAGCCGCCAAGGCCCCGAACGCCGACCCGGCCTGACGACCCGGCCTAGCGGTCTGCCACGAGGTCGGCGACCAGGTCGAGGCAGCGCAAGTCGGTGGTCGCGGGGACGAGGATGCACTCGTCGCAGCCCGCTGCCTCGTAGGCATCGAGCGCGGCACGGATGCGGTCGACGTCCGACGCGTCGACCATGTCGGCGACCATGCGCGCGACGTCGGCCCCGAACACCTCGAGATAGTCGTGGGTGAACGATCGCAGGCGCGTGTCGGCGTCGGGTCCGAGCGCGAAGAAGAATCCACTCACGAGGCGCGGCACGGCATCCCGGCCGGCGTCGGTCCACGCGGTCTCCGCCGCGCGGAATGCAGCATCCACCTCGGCACCGTCGGCCGTGACGGAGAACCCGGAGACGCCGTCGGCCCACCGTGCGGCGCGGGCGAGTGCCTTCGGCCCCATCGCCCCCGCGAGCAGCCGAGGGTTCGCCTGCACCGGTTCGGGGCCCACGACGGAGCCGTCTGCCGCCGCGCCGCCGCCCCAGAGCCGACGGAGCTCCGCGACCGCGTCATCCAGGCGCTCGTGCCGTCGTGCGAACGACGAGCCGAGCGCCGCGTAGTCCTGTTCCCGTCCGCCGACCCCGACGCCGATCTCGAGCCGTCCGTTCGACAGCACGTCGATCGTGAGCAGCTCCTTGGTGACCATCGCCGGTGCATGCCACGGCAGCACGAGCAGGTTCGCGAACACTCGCACGCGTTCGGTGAGCGCGGCGGCGGCCGCGCAGGCCGTCAGGCCTTCGACGTTGTGGAAGGTGATGCGCTCACCCGCCGAGATCGACGAGAACGGACCGTCGTCGATCCCGCGACACCATGCCTCGAACGCGTCATGGTCGAGCCCGCGCGCCATCTGCGGGATGGCAACCCCGACCTCCATCCGACCCTCCGGCATCGCCGATGCTCGATTCGTCCGTCGCCTAGCGCGGCGCGCGCGGCATGCCGAGGCCGGCCATCTGGATGATCTCGCGCTGCACCTCGTTGACGCCGCCGCCGAACGTCCCCACGGGCGCCGAACGGTATGCCTGCTCGAGCTGACCGTGGAGCACCGCCCCCGGAGCACCGTCGGTGAGCGTGGCGTACGCGCCGACGATCTCCATGAGTCGACGGACCGACGTGCACTGCTCCTCGGTGCCGAGCACCTTCATCGCGGAGGCGTCGGCGGGATTCAGGTCGCCACTTCCCGAGGCCACCTTCCAGTTCATGAGCCGCATCGCCTCGACGACCGCGTGGACGCGCGCCAGCGACAGCTGCACCCACTCCTGGTCGATGACCCGGGTGCCGTCGGCGAGGACCTCGGCCGCAGCCCACTCCCGCACCGACTGGAGCTGACGGTCGATGCGCCCGGCCGGGCCGAGTGCGACGCGCTCGTGGTTGAGCTGGTTGGTGATGAGCTTCCAACCGGCGTTCTCGGCGAGCATCACGTTCGCCACCGGCACGCGCACGTCTTCGTAGAACGTGGCGTTGGTGTGCCCACCGCCGAGCACCCAGATCGGTGAGTGCTTGAAACCTGGCGACGTCGTGGGGACGAGGATGATCGAGATCCCCTTGTGCTTTGGCGCGTCGGGGTCGGTGCGGCACGCGAGCCACACCCAGTCGGCGTCGTGGCCGCCGGTGGTCCAGATCTTCTGGCCGTTGATCACGTACTCCTCGCCGTCGCGCACCGCCTTGGTGCGGATCGAGGCCAGGTCTGTGCCGGCACCGGGCTCGCTGTAGCCGATCGCGAAGTGCAGCTCGCCGGCCACGATCTTGGGGAGGAAGTAGTCCTTCTGTGCGTCAGTCCCGTAGTGCATGATCGTCGGGCCGACGGTGTTCAGCGTCACCAGCGGGAGCGGCACACCGGCCGTGTTCGCCTCGTCCCAGAACACGTACTGCTCGAACGGTGTGAATCCCC